>CAZFUH010000023.1:4932-21588 GCA_964522235.1 uncultured Rhodanobacteraceae bacterium | reverse complement strand
CGCGCCTTGTCTCGGGACCGAATCCACGGCGCGATAAAGACACCAAACTTCCGACACACCACACTAACCCGCGTTGCCGAGATCGACCGGTTCAAGGTTCCGAGAGATTCCGGGCTCTTTTGCCGCCGGGCTGTACACTACAATTCCAACCCGACTACCGCCAAGCAGCCGGCGGGTACACTGATCCTCTTACCGATTCGTTGCCGATGGCTCTGATCCTGGAACTGATCCGTCACGCCGATTCCATGCCCAGGGACCCGGGCGGCACCGACCTGGATCGGCCTTTGTCCTCGATCGGCCGGCGCCAGGCGCGCGTGCTCGCCGAACGCCGACGCGAGCGCGGCGACTATCCAGACCGGGTCTGGTGCTCGCCAGCTGTGCGAACTCGCGAAACCCTGGCCGAGTTCGGCTTCGATTTCACCTCGCTGGCGATCGAGGAGCCACGAATCTACGAGGCCGATCTCAACACCTTGCTCGACGTGATCGCGCAGATCCAGGGCCTGGCCGGCCGGGCCATGCTGATCGGGCACAATCCGGGTCTGCAAGATCTGCTCAGCTATCTGATCGGCCCCCAGGTACCGGAGATGCTGACCGGCGCGATGGCCCGGATCGAGCTGCCGTCGCAACCGCGGCGGCCGCTTCGGGGCAGCGGTCGACTACGCGAATACTGGACGCCGTAACCTGCGCGTGAGCGGATTCGCGCGGCTGCTCCTGCCTGTACTGCCGCTGCTGGTCGGCCTCGGCTGCGCGCTCGGACCGAGCCAACAGGCACGCGTTTCCGAACGTGTCAGTGCCGAGCAGGTACGAGAGCTGACCTGCGGCCCGCTCAATGAAGAGCACGCCGGCCTGATCCCGACCGCGAGCGACAATGGCTGCCGAGCCTGTCCGCCTCGGAGTTGTGCCGCCGACTCGCCGTTTCACCAACTAAGCATCGGACCGAACCTGCCGCATCGGTTGCTGGCGCTGGAGCAGGGCGCCGACGCATTGCGGGTGCGATTGCACCTCATTCGCACCGCCCGCCGCAGCATTGAACTGCAGACCTACATCTTCGGCACCGGGGTCAGCAGCGAGCTGATCCTGGAGGAGCTGCTGGCCGCCGCTCGCCGCGGTGTTCATGTCCGTGTCCTGGTCGACCAGTTGTTTTCGCTCGACGACCCACGCCACGTGGCATTTCTGGCGTTGGCGCATCGCAACTTCGAGCTTCGCTACTACAATCCCACATTTCGGGAGGCTCGCACCCAGGCCTGGGAGTTCGCCGCCAGCATCCTGTGCTGCTTCACGCGCCTGAACCAGCGCATGCACAACAAGCTCTTCTCGGTGGACGACACGGTCGCGATCATCGGCGGCCGCAACTACCGCGACAGCTATTTCGATCTCGATCCCGACTTCGCCTACTACGACCGCGAGCTGCTGATCACCGGCCCGGTGGTTCCGGAGATGGTCGCCTCGTTCGATCGCTTCTGGCGCCATCGCGTCTCGGTGCCAATGACGGGTCTGCACGATGTTGCCCGGCAATTGCTGCGCGGCCGGGAACGTCCGGCGGAGCCCGCCGACGTGCCGCCCCTCGTACGCGAGCGTCTGGCGCAGATGTCCCGGCAAGCCGACGATCCGGCGCAGATTCGCCGCCGCTTCATCGACCCGCTGCGAACGGTCGATTCGGTGCAGTTCATGTCCGATCGGCCGTCGAAGATCCGCTCGCGCCGGCCCGACGCCAATGCGGTCAGCCTCGCGATCGCCGAACTGCTCAGCAATGCCCGCAACCAGGTCATCGTACAAACCCCATACCTGGTGCTCAGCCGGGAAAGCCGGCGACTGTACCGACGACATCGTGAACACAACCCCGGGCTCGAAGTCCGGGTGTCGACCAACAGTCTGGCTGCGACCGACGCGCTTCCTGTCTACGCACTGTCATACAAGTACAAGAAGCGCTATCTGCGCGATCTGGGCTTTCAGATCTATGAGTTTCGGCCGGATCCCGGCGATGTCGCCGACCTGATCGAGGGCGCCGAGCCGGGCGCTGCACCCCGGGTCAGCATGCATGCCAAGAGCCTGGTCGTCGATGGCAGCATCAGCCTGGTCGGCACGCACAACTTCGATCCGCGTTCGGATCGCTACAACACCGAATCGGCCCTGATCATCCGTGACCGGGAATTCGCCAGAATGCTGTCGGACTCGATTGAACGCGACATGGCCCCGGCCAACAGCTGGATGGTGGCAAAGCGCGAGCGCGGACCGGCACCGTTCTACCGCCTCAGCCGACTGCTCGAAAGCATTTCGACCGCGCTGCCGATCTTCGATCTATGGCCGTTTCGTTACGCCAGCAACTTCGAATCAATCCCGGACTGCCCGATCCTGGAGCGCGAACATGCCGATTTCTACTCCTGTCATCGCGACGTCGGCAACTTCCCCGGGGTCGACGGTCTCGGCAAGCGCGTGATCACCCGACTGCTGACGGCGTTTGGCGCTCCGCTGCTGCCAATTCTCTAATCGGCTGGCCGGATTCTGGCCCAGTATGCTGGCGTCTGCCGAGATCGATTTGCATCGGCGGGTCCGTTGCGTCGAAGCGCGCTCAGGCGCACGGATTCGATTTTACTTGAGCCGGCGGCGCGGACGCGGCAGGCTTGGCGCTTGCCACCGCTGGAAACCTGAGCATGCCTTCGTCTTCGATACTTGCCTTGAGCCTGATTCTCGCCACCGGCGCCACCGCAGCACCTCCTGAAGAGCTGACGATTGCGCGCATCTTCGCCGATCCTGGACTCAATGGACCGAGTCTGCGCGGCTTGAAGCCGGCACCGGACGGAAGTCGGGTGACCTTCTTGCGCGGCCGCGACGACGATCAGAATCGAATGGATCTGTGGGAATACCACGTCGAATCAGCGCAGACCCGGCGTCTTGTCGACGCTGATGCCCTGGCCGGCTCGGGCGTGTTGTCGGCCGAAGAAGAGGCGCGTCGAGAGCGTCTGCGCATCGCTGCGCTGACCGGTATCGTTGACTATCTCTGGGCACCGGACGGCAAGGCCCTGCTGTTTCCGCTCGACGGCTCGTTGTACCACTACCCCTTGCCGGAAGGACCGGCACACAAACTCGCCGATGCCGCCGACGGCTTTGTCACCGATCCGAAGATCGCACCCGATGGCCGCCACGTGGCCTTCATTCGGGACCAGAATCTGCACATCGCGGCGCTCGCCGATGGCCAGATCCGCGCCCTGACCAGCGACGGCGGCGGCACCGTGCACAACGGCGTCGCTGAATTCATCGCCCAGGAAGAAATGGACCGGCATACCGGCTATTGGTGGTCAGCGGATGGCCGCAGGATCGCGTACGCGCGCTTCGACGAGGCCAGGGTTCCGGTGCAGCGCCGGTTTGAGATCCAGGCCGGGGACGTCGATATCATCGAGCAGCGCTATCCAGGTACCGGCGAGAACAATGTCGACATCCAGCTCGGCGTGATCGCCGTCGATGCCACCGACGCCAACGTCGACTGGATCGATCTCGGGCCAAGTACCGACATCTATCTTGCCCGAGTGCACTGGCGTCCGGACGGCGAAGCCCTGTGGTTTCAGCGCCAGAGCCGTGATCAGCGCCGACTGGAGCTGGTCGAGGCCGACCTGGCGAGCGGACAGCAGCGGGTCTTGCTGACCGAAAACGCCGAAACCTGGATCAATCTGCATCACGACCTGCGCCCGCTAGCGGCCGGCGGCTTTCTGTGGAGCTCCGAGCGTGACGGCTGGCGCCATCTGTATCTCCATGACCGCAACGGCCGCCGCCAGCGCCAGCTGACGCAAGGGGACTGGGCGGTCGATGAAGTGCTGGCGATCGACCAAGGCGCCGGCCAGGTGTTCTTCTCAGCCAATCGCGACGATGTATTCGGCAAGCAGGTCTATGTCGTGCCGCTACGCGGCGGCGCAATCCGCCGGATCTCCGGCAGCGATGGCTGGCATGAAGCGGTGTTCGCCGACAACGCCAGTCTGTACATCGACAGCTACAGCGATCCGGCGACGCCACCGCGGGTCACTCTGCGCGACGGCACCGGCGGCGAGCGCGCAGTCCTGGTCGCCAACGGCATCGACGACGATCACCCGTACGCACCGTACTACGGTCGCCACAGCGTGCCGGAATTCGGCAGTCTCCGCGCCGAGGACGGACAGACCTTGTATTGGCGCATGTACAAGCCGCACGATTTCGATCCCACGCAGCGCTACCCGGTATTCGTTCGCTACTACGGCGGACCTGGGCGCCAGCTGGCGACCCGGGTCTGGGGCGACCTGTTCGACCAGTACATGACCCGTCGCGGCTACCTTGTGTTCACGCTCGACAATCGAGGCACCCCGCGCCGGGGCAAGAAGTTCGAGGACGCGCTGTTTCGGCACATGGGCGAGGTCGAGGCACGCGATCAGCGTGTTGGAATCGACCATCTGCGCGCCCTGGACTATGTCGACGGCGAGCGCATCGGCGTGTTCGGTTGGAGTTACGGCGGCTACCTGAGTCTGATGTTGCTGGCCAAGCACGCCGACGTCATCGCCGCCGGTGCTGCGGTCGCGCCGGTCACCGACTGGATGCTGTACGACACCCACTACACCGAGCGCTACCTGGATCACCCGCGCAGCAATGCCGACGGCTATGCCAGCAGTGCGCTGTGGCCGCATCTGGACGGATTGCGCGCCGGTCGTCTGCTGCTGATCCATGGCATGGCCGACGACAACGTGCTGTTCACGCACACGACCGAGCTGATGACCCGGCTGCAGCGCGCCGGGACAGCGTTCGACCTGATGACCTACCCGGGCGGCAAACACGGCCTGTCGCAGCCATGGATGCGAGCGCACGTGTTCGAGGCGATCGCCGCGTTCTTCGACCGCCGACTTCGACCCTGAGAGTACGCGGTCGATGCGGCCGCGTACTCTTCAGCTGGGCAGCGCGCCGACGGTGTCAGTCCAGCGATCGCATCAGGGTCGCCGCGTAGTCGATCAGGCTGGCCGCGGTCGTCGTCTCGACGTCGCCAATCGCAGCCGCGAACACGACCACGGTGCTGAAGGCGCCCAGGAGTGCCAGCGCTGCCGGCCGGCGGCCGGCAGCGACATGGCCACGGGCGGCGTCGAGCAGGCCGAGCAGGGCCGACGCGCGCTGCGCGCGGATCAGGCCTTGGTCGCGGCCGTGCAGCACATCGGCGCGCAGCAGACCTAGCTGTTCGAGCGCTGGCCGGCGCTCGACGAACACCGCTGAAGTTCGGCCAGGGATGGTGAACTGGCCGGCATTGACGCTGGCTGTGCGCACCCGGGGATCGCTGGACTCGCGCAGGATCGGATGCAGTTCCAGCAGCTGCCCGGCCAGCACGCTGACGCCGTGGGTCACCGACTCCGGATCGGCATTGATCAGGGCGACCAGGCGCCGCCATTGCCGCTCGACCGCGCCCGCTTCGTCGGCGAGTTCCAGCACCAGCAACCCCGGCGTCTGCGCCGGGCCGGTGTTGTGAAAGCGCAGATGGGTCCGGATCTGCTCGCCGCTGCGCAGTCGGAACAACCGGGAGCTGAAGCGCACCCGCGTCATCTCCAGCACATGCTCCAGCGCGAGGCGCATGTGCTCATGCCGCGGCTGCCGGTCCGGGTCGGCCAGCAAAGGTGCAAGCATTGGCCAGGCATCCTGGTTCTTCTCGGCCGGGGGCAGGCCGCGGCCCCAGGTGCTGCGCTGCAAGCGCCAATCCACGGCATTGAACCAGTCACCGGAATTGTAGCTGTCACGGTCGCCGGACTTCGAGCGCAGGATTTCCTGGCCGGCATGGAAGAATGGAATGCCCTGGCCGATCAGCATCAGGCTGTGTGCGAGGTTCTGCGCGCGCACGCGCTCGGTCATCGGCGTGTTCGCCGCGAGTTTGAGCTGCAAGGCATCGAACAACGTCTCGTTGTCGTGGGCCTCGGTGTACTTGATGTGCTCGGCCGGATTCCCGGTATAGCCGGCGCGCTGACCGAAATAGTCGACCTGGTCGGCGCGTACGAGCTGGCCCTGGCTGTTGACCAGCTCGAAGTCACGCAGGTCGGCGGCCAGCCCGATCCGCAGCCAGTCCTTCAGGTGGCGCAACTCGGCCAGTTCGTTGGCGCCGTTGCCTTGCAGGTCGTTCGGCGCGACATACAAGCCGGAGACGAACCCTTGGTGACGGCGGTCGCCGAATGGGTTGCCACCACGCGAGCCGTCGCGCGTGCGATCGCTGAAGGTGCCGATGCCGGTGCCGGCCAGATTGGCCTGCGTGGCCTGGATGAAGCGTGCGTCGTTCGCCACTTCACCGAAATTCCAGCCCTCGCCATAAAGCAGGATGCTCGGACCGTCGACGCCATGATCGTGCCGGTTGAGTTGGTCCAGTGCCGCGCGCAGCTTGAGCATGTTGTCGCGACTGTGATGACCCATCAGGTCGAAGCGGAAACCGTCGACCCGGTAAGCGCGCGCCCAGGTCAGCACCGAATCAATCATCAGCCGTTCCATCATTGCGTGCTCGCTGGCGGTGTTCGGGCAGCAACTGCTCTGCTCTACGTAGCCGGCAGCATTCAGCCGGTGGTAGTAGCCGGGTACGATCCGGTCCAGCACCGACTTGCCGTTCTGGCCGGCGGCATTGGTGTGGTTGTAGACCACGTCCTTGACTACGCGCAGGCCGATCAGGTTCAGCGCCTGAACCATCTGCCGGAACTCATAGATGCGCCGCGGACCATCAGGATCGGTCGAGTAGCTGCCCTCGGGAACGGTGTAGTGCCAAGGGTCATAACCCCAGTTGAAACCGTCGAGGTCCCGTATCGTGCCGATCAGCGCCTGTTGCTCGCTCGCATCGGGCGGCAGCGAAGCAAGCGTTGCCAGCGGAACCGATTGCTGGTCACTGCGGCGCTCGGGGATATTGGCCTGATCGAACACCGGCAACAGATGCACGTGGGTGAAACCGGCCCCGGCCAGCCGGCGCAGATGCTGCATGCCGTGCGAGCCCAAGCGCGCGAATGCCGCGAAGGTGCCGCGCTCGGCGGCCGGAACGCCGTCGTCGTCGACGCTGAAGTCGCGGACATGCAGTTCGTACAGGACGCTGTCGACGTGCGCGGCCAGCTTCGGCTTCGGCGTCCATCGAAAGCCCGGCGGCATCAGAGCCGGTTCATCGAGATCGACGATCTGCGATAGCGTGCTGTCTGCGGCCAGGCTCAGACTGTACGGATCGGTGACCTGATTGGTCTCGATGCGGCGCGTACTGGGCGCATAGACCTCGACCTCGTACAGGTAGTAGCGACGGTTCCAGCTGCGTGGGCCGACGATGCTCCAGACACCGCTGTCGGAGTCGAAGTCCAGGTCATGTCGACTCGGCGTACCGGTTGAATTGCTGTCCGGAAACAGCAGCACGTGTACCGAGCGCGCCGTCGGTGCCCAGACGTGCAATTCAACGCGATCACTGTGGACGATCGGGCCGAGCGCCCGATCGGTGCTGTACAAGGCATCGACAACGCCGGGAATCTGGATACCGGTGGCGTCCAGGGGTTGACCCTCGGCGCTGCGGGCCGAAAGCGCCAGTTGTCCGCGCAGCAATTCGGCCAGCTGGTCCCGAGGCAGGGCCGGCAGACGCAGCGCGCGGTAGCTGGCCAGATGCGGAAAGCGCTCGCGCTGGGCCAAACTCAGGCCGCCATCGATTATCGTCAAGCCGATCTCTTCGCCACCCTCGACTCCGGCATCGGTCAGCCGCAGCACCGCGTCGGCGCTGGCGTGCAGGGCAAACCAGGCGTCCGCGCCGCCGCCGTTCCAGGCCAGGGTCCGGGCATCAATGAAGTGGGCGCGAGCTTCGGCCAGATTGCCACGTGGGGCGATGGCACTGCTGGAGACGGTCAGCAGCTTGCTGTCGGAGGCGAAGCTGAAATAGGTCAGGCCGCAGCCTTCCGGTACCTCGAAGTCGATGTTGGCGCCGCCTGGCGCGCCGCCGGCACCGTAGTTCTCGTCCCAGTTCTCGTTGATTGCGACCTTGGCCGCGTAGTTGCCAGCCGGCAGCCGGGCCTGGAAGGTGAACAGGCCGTCGCCGTCGGGATCCTGCAGCCAGCCGGCCAGGCACGCGGGCTGCCAGTTCTCGGTGCAGCCCAGTGCCTGCTGGAAATCACCAACCGCAACGGCAATCGGGCCGCTGCGGTGGTCGGTGACCCAGTGGCTGTCGTCGGTGTAGTAGAAGCGCACGTCGGCCTCGGTGTCGAGTACCAGGCCGATATTGGCGCCGTCCTGCACGCCACCGGCGCCATAGTTCAGCGCCCAGCTGCCGTTCAACGCCGCCTTGTACTCGTAGCTGCCGGCCGGCAGCGTGAACTGGCCGCGCCAGACGCCGCTGTCGGCCGCCAGAGCGAGTTGGCTGGCGGTGCACTCCGGGCTCCAATTTTCGGCACAGCCCAGGGCCTGCTGCAGGTTGCCGGCAATGGTGACGCCCGCGGGCTGCGCTGGCGCTGGCGCCGGCGCGACGCTCAATACGTTGCTCAGGCCGTCGAACTCGAACTGGGTCAGGCCGCACGCGTGCTCGACTTGAAACGGAATATTGGCACCGTCCGGCTCGCCGCCGAGACCGTAGTTCAATGCCCAGCTCTCGTTCATCGCCACCTTGGCTTCGAAGTTGCCGGCCGGCAGCGCCGCCGTGGTGCGATAGCTGCCGATGCCTTCGGGGTCTTCCAGCCAGCCACGCAGACAGGCTGGATCCCAGTTTCCGGCACAACCCAGCAGGTGCTGAAAATCGCCGACCGCGACCGGTATCAGATGGTTGACGTCATCGGCGATCCAGTGGCTGTCGTGCCGGAAGTAGAATTTCACCGTTCGCGGCGTATCCAGCTCGAGCACGATATCGGCCCCGCCCGGCAGCCCTCCGGCGCCGTAATTGACGTCCCAGCTGCCATTCAGAGCGACCTTGTAGGCGTAGCTTCCGGCCGGCAGTTCGAAGCTGCGCTGCCAGACGTCGTCTTCGGCATCGTAGACCAGGGCGGTTTCCGGACACGCTGGCGCCCAGTTCTCGCTGCACCCCAGCGCTTGTTGCAGGTCGCCGACGACGATGACCTGGTCAGGCTGGCCGGTACCCGTCTGCGCCAGGCCCAGGCCGAGCCAGGTCAGCGCCGGCAGCGCGACCAGGACCAGCGCCAGCAGCAGGTGAACGGAACGGCGGGAGGACAATCGTGCTGGCTGCATCTGGGTTCTCCGAGTGTTGCGGGAGGCCGCGCAGGTGCGGCCGGATGAGTGCGCTGCCTGGGTGCTCGAACGCGTCTGCTTCAGCGCAGCCACATCCGCGCCCGCCGCGGCGGCAGGCTGAAGGTGTAGGCAGCAGAGCCGATGCTGACCACGCTGCCGGCATCCAGTACGTCCCGGTACGGTGTGTGCCACCACAGCACACTGTTGTTCATGTCGACCGTGGCGTGGACGGTATGCCCGCACTTGTTGACCCCGACGATGCCGCGATTGCCGCGGCGGAAGATCAGATGGCAGCTGCCATGGGCCAGCACCTGCATGTCGTTGCCATGATTGTCGTTGTGGAAGCGGATCATTGCCGCCAGATCGGCGCGCCGGTAGGCATGAACCCAGCGGTTGTCGCCGCTTTCGTTGTGGTCCGAGTACAGCAGCGGGCTGCCGCCGTCACGACCGAGCACATAGGCGTAGGCCAGGGTTTCGTCGCCGGCATCGAGCAACAGATAGCGGAAGATGCCGTTGTTGGGAATGTCGTGGGTCACGGTGAACGTGATCGCGCGCGCGCCGGGGACGGCCAGACCGACGGCACCGGGATCGACCAGGGTGCTCATGCTGCCGCCGAACGCAAACGCGCTGCGGATCGCGCTGAACAACGGGAAATCATAGGCACCGTGGTCGGTGCCGTTGAGATAGGGCTGCAGGAACAGGTGGTACTCGCTGTCACCGACGCCGCCATTGGTGATCACCTCACCGAACACATGCACGCCGGACTTGATGTCCGCGCTCAGCACCCGGTTGATGTGCGACAACGGCATGTGCTTGGCCGCGTCGATACGAAAACCGGTGACGCCGAGTCGTTTCAGCGCGTCGAGATAGACGCGCTGCTGTTCGACCACGTAGTCATTGGCGAGCAGGTCGGGCAGGCCGGCATCGCCGGCACCGCTGCACAGACGCCAGTTCTGCACCTGCCAGACGTCGTTGTAGTCGTGGATGCAGTGGGCCGGCCCGAAATCCCACAGCGACAGGAAGTTGTAACGCAGATCGCCATACAGGCGCTGGCGGCCGAAGTACGTGCTGTTGCCGGCGTACTGGTTCAGAACGCCCTGACCTGGATAGTTCAGGTCCGGCCGCTGTGCGGCTTCGTTGGCCATGTGGTTGAGCACGATATCGGCGTAGACGCGGATGCCGCGTGCGCGCAACGCGTTCGACATGCGCGCGAAATCCTCGCGGTTGCCGAGCGGATGCTCGATGACGCGATAGTCCTGCGGCTGGTAGCGAGCCCACCAGGCACCGCCTTCGGACTTCAATGGCGGCGCGACCAGCACCGCCCGGTAGCCCAGGTTGTGGATCTCGGCCGCGCGCGCCTCGACCGTCGCGTAGCGCCAGTTGAATGCATGCAGGATGACATCGGCGCGCACCGGCCCGGCGCTGGCGCAGACCGCCAGCAAGACGGCGATGATGGCGAAGCGCCGGCCGCGATCGTGACGAACGCAGGCGGCAGAAGAGAACAATCGCGGGTGCGCAACGGCGCCCGGCGCAGGACGGTTCATAAGGGGTCCCTCAACCCGATGAATGGACCGTCGCTGCCGGCCCACGGCCGGACCGGTGTGGGCGACGCGACTCGACGCAGGAACGGGCCGCGCGTCTTCCGCGCGCTGTCAGGCCCGACTGCGGCGCTTTCGCAACGCTCCTGAAGCCACCGTCACGACAACGGCAGGCAATCAGATACGCGCTGCGGCAAGGCACGAACCAGGATAGGCAGAGCCCGCGCCGACGGACAATCCCTTGAATACGTATTCATCGCCCGATGTGCGTTGGCGACGCGCCGGCGCCGTCAGCGTGCGCTCCTATTGGACATCACCGCTCAGTGCACCCAGCGGCCGCCACGTTTGCGCGCAATCCGGCTTTTCGGCCGGTGGCCGGCCGGCTCGATCTGCGGCGGCTGGTCGCGCCAATAGTGCTGAATGTCGATGACACAGCTCGGAATCATCTGCACGCAGGCCTCGCGCTCGGTCTCGCTCAGCGCCGGCCAACGCGGGTCGCTGAATTCTTCGAACAGGCCTTCGGAGAAAGCCAGCGCCATGATCGGTGCCATGATCTCCATCAGCAGCGGATCATGGCGCAGGCGCGGCTCCCAGAGCACCGCGCGAAGATCGACACCGAGCGAGAAGCCGGCACACCAGCCCTGGGTCTCGACCAGGCGTTCGCCGCTGTCCTCGTCGTCGTACTCAGCCAGGATCGGTTCGTAGACCAGTTGTTCCAGGCCGCGCTCGATGCTGTGGTAGATGCGCAGGCACAGACTGGTCAGACGTTCGGCCTCCAGGTGACTGTCGAACGGATGTTCGGGGTGCAGGACCAGGGGTAACCATTCCGGCGTCGACACCGGTTGCGGCCCGACCAGGATCGCGGTGACAAGGCCATGCAGACCATCCAGCAGAGGACCCTGATCGCCATTGCGCGTGTACAGCGCATCGTGCAGCACATCCATTTCCTCGGCATCCAGGGACTCGGCCAATTCCGGCAGCAGTTGGCGGCTCATGCGGGCTGGCCGTTCCGGCCTGGAGCTTCGGCCAGGGTCAGCCAGACGGGAGCGTGGTCGGACGGCCGTTCCCAGGTGCGGGGTTCGCGGTCGATGTCGGCCGCGGCAACGCGCGACCTCAGCGCCTCGGCGACCAGGACCAGATCGATGCGCAGGCCGAGATCACGACGGAACGCAGCCTGCCGGTAGTCCCACCAGGAAAAGCGCCCGACGTCCTCATGGTGCAGGCGGAAACTGTCGTGCAGGCCAAGAGCGAGCAGGCGCTTGAGCGCGTCGCGCTCCGGAGTCGAGCACAGGATCTGTTCATGCCAGGCTGCCGGGTCGTGCACGTCGCGATCATCCGGGGCGATGTTGAAGTCGCCGAGCACGATCAGGTTCGGATGCCGGCGGATCTCTTCGTTCAGCGCCGCAGCCACGGCGTCCAGCCAGCGCAATTTGTAGGCGTACTTCTCGCTGCCGACCGCCTGGCCATTGACCACGTACAGGTTGACGATGCGCAGATCGCCGACGGTAGCGGCGAGAAAGCGGCGCTGCGGATCCTCGAACCCGGCAATCTCGGTGACCACGTCCTCGATCGGCTGCCGGGCCAGGATAGCGACGCCGTTGTAGGTGCGCTGGCCGTTGAAAACGGCGTGGTAGTTCAAGCGTTCGATCGCTTCGAGCGGAAAGCCGCTGTTGTCGAGCTTGGTCTCCTGCAGGGCCAGGATGTCCGCCTCCGCGGCGGCGCACCATTGCTCCAGATGCGGCAAGCGAACTTTCAGCGAGTTGACATTCCAGCTGGCGATCTTCATGGCGTCAGTGTAGCGGCCCACCGTCGAACTGCACTGGCGCCAGTGGCCAAAAACGGCGTCCGGACACGGCGACCCGGGGTTTGCCCCGATCCAGGCCGTACAATGTCGCGATGAATATCCGACCCTTTCTCGGCGTCCACCCAGCCCTCGGCGACCGCTGCTATGTCGATCCCGGCGCCCATGTCATCGGTGACGTGCTGATCGGCGACGACAGCTCGATCTGGCCTGGAACCGTGGTTCGCGGCGACGTCCACCACATTCGCATCGGCGCCCGCAGCAACTTGCAGGACGGCACCATCGTCCACGTCACCCATGATGGCCCATATACGCCGGGCGGGTTTCCGACCCTGATCGGCGACGATGTCACGATCGGCCACAGTGCGGTGATCCATGCCTGTACGATCGAGGACGCCTGCCTGGTCGGCATGCACGCGACTGTGCTCGACGGCGCGATCGTACGCAAACACGGCTTCGTGGGTGCCGGCGCCCTGATCTCGCCGGGCAAGGTCGTCGGTTCGGGTGAGCTTTGGCTGGGCAGCCCGGCGCGCCTGGTGCGGCGGCTCAGCGATGCCGAGATCGAGACCCTGTACTACTCGGCGCAGAACTATGTCCGGCTCAAGGACCAGTACCTCAGCGGCGGCGTCTGAACCGGACAGATCAGCTGGCCAGAGCTTCATACAGCAGCGCCTTGGCCTTGGCCCAGTCACGCTGCACGGTGCGGTCGGTCAGACCCAGGGCCTGGGCGGTTTCGATTTCGCTGTAGCCGGCGAAATAGCGGCATTCGACCACCCGCGCCAGGCGCGGATGACTGCGCTCCAGGCGCACCAGCGCCTCATCCAGCTCGACGATCTGCGTCTCGTCGCCGCACTCTGCGCGGTTCTCGGCCGCTTCCAGCGGCAATGCCGCCTCGCCGGCGCCACGCTTGTCGGCCAGACGTCGCCGCGCCTGTCCAACCAGTACCTGGCGCATCGCCAGCGCCGCGGTCGCCAGAAAATGTCCTCGATCGCGAAAACCACCCTGCCCGGACAGCTTCAGATAGGCCTCGTGCACCAAGGCCGTGGTGCGCATGGTGTCCGAACGGGCGGCAAAGCGCAGGCGTTCACGATGTGCCATACGCTGCAGGTCGCCATAGAAGATCTCGGCCAGCATCTGCACGGCCGGATTGGCATCGGCTCGATCGCTCGTGCTCATGGATTGAATTCTGGCAGGAATCGGTACTAGTCCTCTCCATGCAACAGCGTCTGGGCGCGCAACTCGGCGTACACGGCTTCGGTGTCCGGCGCCTGACCATGCCAGCGCTGGAACGCGATCGCAGCCTGGTCGACCAGCATGCCAAGGCCGTCGAGTACGTCCTCGGCGCCGGCCGCGCGACCCCAGGCCAGGATCGGACTGGCGGCCCGGCCGTAGTTCAGGTCGTAGACGATGGCGCGCGGTGCCAGCAGACTCAGCGGCAGCGCAATCTCCTCGCCACGCACCCCGGCCGAGGTGCCGTTGATGACCAGATCGAACACGCCCTGCTCGGCCAGATCCTGCCAGTAGCCGCTGTGCACGCGCGTTGGCTCACCGATGCGCAACGCCAGGGCTTCGGCGCGCTCAGGTGTGCGGTTGGCGATCAGCACTTCGCCGACACCGGCATCGATCAGGGCCGGCAAGATACCGGCGACGGCGCCGCCGGCGCCGAGAACCAGCGTTCGTCGCTCACGGACATCGTGCTGATGGCGCCGGCACAGGTCGTTGATCAAACCCTCGCCATCGGTGTTGTCGCCGAGGAAACCGCCCTCGGCGAGTCGAGTCAGGGTGTTGACAACGCCGGAGCGCTCGGCGCTCGGACCGAGCTGGCGGCACAGCTTCGCGGCCGCCCCCTTCAGGGGCGCCGTCACATTGCCGCCACAACCGCCTTCGCGTTCGAACTGGGCCAGTCGATCGGCAAAGGTTTCGATGCCGGTGTCGAGCGCTTCATAGCGCATGCGTACGCCGGTCTGCTCGGCGAATGCGCTGTGGATTCGCGGCGACAGGGAACGGTCGATCGGGTGGCCGAACAAGGCATAGCGGCCGGCTCGTGCAATCGTGACACCGTCTTCTTGCAGATGCGGGGCTTCGTACATGGCGGTGTCTCCCAGGCGATGATCGATTGCAAACGCTTCGATTCCTATCCTACCGCGACGTCGAGTTCCGGCGTATCCGTCGCCGTTCTTCGCGACCGGAAACAGCGCCAGGCGAGCGGTCAAAGGCGGCGAAGCCCGCGCCTGGAGTCGCCGCCGCCTCAGCTTTGCTCGCGCAACCAGCCGGCAGCGTCGAGGGCGAAATAGCTGAGAATGGCGTCCGCCCCGGCGCGGCGCATGGACAGCAGCGCTTCCAGCACACAGGCACGCTCGTCGAGCCAGCCCAGACCCGCCGCGGCCTTCAGCATCGCGTACTCGCCGCTGACCTGGTAGACCAAGGTCGGCGCGGCGAATCGCTGCTTGATCCGGCGCACAATGTCCAGGTACGGCAGGCCCGGCTTGACCATCACCATGTCGGCCCCTTCGGCCAGATCCAGTTCGACTTCGCGCAGCGCCTCATCGCCGTTGCCCGGGTCCATCTGGTAGCTGCACTTGCTTGCCTTGCCGAGGTTGGCGGCGGAGCCGACCGCGTCACGAAACGGGCCGTAGAAACTCGATGCGTACTTCGCCGAGTAGGCGAGGATGCGGGTATGGACATGACCGTCGTGTTCCAACGCGGTTCGGATCGCGCCGATCCGTCCGTCCATCATGTCGCTGGGGGCGACGATGTCGGCGCCGGCACGAGCGTGCGACAGCGCCTGACGTACCAGGGCCTGCACGGTCTGGTCGTTGAGTACGTAACCGTCGGCATCGATCAGCCCATCCTGGCCGTGACTGGTGTAGGGATCCAGCGCGACGTCGGTGATCACGCCCAGTTCCGGGAACCGGCGCTTCAGCGCCTGCAGCGATCGTTGAACCAGGCCGTTCTCGGCCCATGCCGCTTCGGCGCCGGCGCTCTTGGCATCCGGAGCCGTGACAGGAAACAGCGCCAGGGCCGGAATACCCAGATCCAGCGCGCGCTCAGCGGTACGCAGCAGGTGATCAAGATCCAGGCGCTGGACACCGGGCATCGAAGCCACCGACTCGGTGCCGCTGCGCTCATGCACGAACACCGGCAGAATCAGATCGTCGGTGCCGAGCCGGTGTTCGCGCAGCAGGCGGCGGGAAAAATCGTCGCGACGCATGCGCCGCAGTCGGGTGCTCGGAAAGGACATGGCCATGTCGCGATTATCGCCTGCCAGGAGCCTGCGCGGCGTCTGCCGCGCAGCCTTTCAGGCCGCTTCGTGCCGGCGGCGGCCGCGGTTCGGGTCGGTTGTCACCGTGATCGTCGGGAAAACTCAAGCACGAAAGGCAGCTACGGCAAACTTAACGTCCCGTTAAGAGCTTGCGCCTGTCGTTAAAATCGCGTAAAAATATCACGTGGAGTTCAGCTTGCCGGCGTAAACTGTCCCCCCTGTATCAATAACCCCCGCAAGCTGCTGTTTTGGCGATCGAAAGAATGGAACCGACCGTGTACATCGCCGCTGTCATGCTGGTCGCCGTCGCCGCCATTCTGGCGCTGGGCTTCCGGCGTGTTGATGAGGGTCAGGTCGCCGTACTGCTCCGCTTCGGCCGTACCCGCAAGGTCCTACTGCCCGGTGCGCACTTCATCGTGCCGCTGATCGACCGCATCTCGCGTCGTGTCGATACCATCGGTCGCAGCGTCGAATTGAAGCAGCATCGTCTGACCGAAGCTCTGCAGATCAACGGCCGTGTCTATTATCAGGTGCTGGATGCGCGCAAGGCGGCTCCGGAGTTGGAGCATCTGGAAGAAACCGTGACCGAAGAGCTGGACCGTCTGCTGCCCGATTTTCTGTCCGAGCATCGTGACGAGCCGATGGACACCTTCAACCACGCACTCAAGCAATCGTTGAACGAGCGTCTGCGCACCCGCGGGATCCTGGTGGCGCGTACGCAGATCCAGCCGGCCTGATCGATCGACGCTGCCGACCTGCTTCGCAAGCGGCCCGCCCCTGGTGTCCGAGGCTGGGCGCGGCGATGATGGCGGGATGACGCAAGCGCCGTTACCCGACCTCGCCGCCGCTCTGGATCGCGGTCTCGAAGCAATGACCCTGGACCTGCCCGG
>CAZFUH010000023.1:0-4922 GCA_964522235.1 uncultured Rhodanobacteraceae bacterium | reverse complement strand
CTGCCCGGATCGGCGCGAGGCGACCTGCTCGCCTATCTGACCTTGCTCGCGCGCTGGAACCGCACCTACAACCTCAGCGCGGTTCGCGATCCGGCGCAGATGCTGGTGCGACACCTGTTCGACAGTCTGGCGGTGCTGCCGTGGTTGCATGGCGAGCGTCTGGCCGACATCGGTACCGGACCAGGCCTGCCAGGTATTCCGTTGGCGATCGCCCGGCCCGAGCTGGAGGTGCTGCTGGTCGACAGCAACGGCAAGAAGGCCCGTTTCCTGCGCGAAGCTGTGCGTAGTCTCGGGTTGTCCGGACGCTGCCAGGTCGACCAGGCTCGGGTCGAAACTCTGAATCCAGGTGCCGGCTACGATACGATCACCTCGCGTGCATTTACGTCACTGGCCGGTTTTGTCGAGGCCAGCCGAGGCTTGATGGCGCCTGGCGGCCGCTGGCTGGCACTGAAAGGCCGCTATCCGGACCAGGAACTGGCTGAGCTGCCGGCCGATGTCCAGGTCCTGGCCGTTCAGCCGTTGGTCGTACCGGGCTTGGCAGCGCAGCGACATGCCGTCATCATGGCCGGCCCGTCACCAGCGCTGGATGTCCCGGAAACCGGGCAATGAGCCGAATCATCGCCATCGCCAACCAGAAGGGCGGAGTCGCCAAGACCACGACCTGCGTCAATCTCGCCGCTGCCCTGGCCGAGATGAACCGTCGTGTTCTGGTCGTCGACATGGACCCGCAAGGGCATGCCACCATGGCCGCCGGCATCGACAAGGAAGCCGATGTGCCGAACGGCTGCGGCGTGCTGTTGGAAGAAACCGCGATCCGCGACGCAATCGTCAAGACCAGCAGCGGCATAGACGTACTGCCGGGCAACAGCGACCTGACCGCTGCCGAGATCAAGCTGATGGACAGCCTCGCGCGCGAGCACCGGCTCGGCCAGGCATTGAAGCCGGTGGCCGACGACTACGACTACATCCTGATCGACTGTCCGCCGTCTTTGAGCCTGCTGACGATCAATGCCTTGACCGCGGCCGATGGCGTGCTGATTCCGATGCAGTGCGAGTTCTTCGCGCTCGACGGGCTGAGCAAGCTGATGCAGACGATCCAGGCAATTCAGGCGCATACCAATCCGCGCCTGGAAATCGAAGGCTTGTTGCGCACCATGTACGACGGTCGCAACAACCTCGGCCAGGATGTCTCGACGCAGTTGTCGGAACATTTCGGCGACAAGCTGTATCGCACGATCATTCCGCGCAACGTGCGCCTTGCCGAAGCGCCCAGCCACGGTCTGCCGATCACGACATACGACCGTGATTCCCGCGGTGCGATCGCCTACCTCGGTCTGGCCGGGGAGATCCTGCGTCGCGAGCGAGCGCATCGAGGCGATGTCGTCGTCGATGCGGCCCATGGTTGAAGTCCGATGAGGAAGATCCCCTGATGGCGGCAGCGAAAAAGCGCGGTCTTGGCCGTGGCCTGGACGCCCTGCTCGGCGGTGCCACGCCGCGTTCCGGCCATGTCGGTACCGAACGCAGTCCCGAGGACGGCGAGCTGCGCGAGTTGCCGGTACGCGTACTTCAGCCCGGACGCTATCAGCCGCGCAGCGTCATCGATCCGGAGGCGCTGGAGGAGCTGGCGCAGTCGATCCGCGCCCAGGGGCTGATCCAGCCAATCGTGGTGCGCCCGATCGCCGATGACCGCTACGAGATCATCGCCGGCGAGCGACGCTGGCGGGCGGCGCAGCAGGCGGACCTGACCACCGTGCCGTGTCTGGTGCGCGAAGTCGACGACCGCACCACGGTCGCGATGGCCCTGATCGAGAATATTCAGCGCGAAGACCTCAACCCGCTCGAAGAGGCGGTGTCGCTGAAACGTCTGATTGAAGAATTCGACCTGACCCATCAGGAAGCGGCCGAGGCGGTCGGTCGCTCTCGGGCGGCGGTCAGCAACCTGCTGCGTCTGCTCGACCTGCCGGAACCGGTTCGAGCCCTGCTGGAAAGCGGTCGGCTCGACATGGGTCACGCCCGCGCCCTGGCGACGCTCGATCCGGCGCGAGCGATCGCACTGGCCGAGCAGGCCGCGGCCGAACGCTGGAGCGTTCGGCAGCTGGAAGAGGCGGCCCGGCAGGCACCAAGCGGTGCCGGCGCGCGCAAGCCGGCCGCGAAACCGGTACCGGCGGATCCGAACATCGCCCGTCTTGAGCAGGATCTCGCCGAACGGCTGTGCGCGCCGGTCAGCGTGCGTCACGGTCGCGGCGGCAAGGGCCAGCTGGTCATCCGCTACCACAGCCTGGACGAGCTCGAGGGTATTCTCGATCGCATTCGCGACGGCAGTCGGGAATAGCGCCTCGCTCTTCGCGGCCCATTCCGCGAGTCAGCGAAGAGTCAATCGCAAGACGCGCTTCTGAAGTCAGGGCGGCGCCCTGACGATCGTTAGGCTACCGGGCTGATCGGATTCGGTGTACGGTCGGCGGCGCCGGCTTCCGTTCCGGCGCCACAGGGAATCCGCAATGCGCTGTGTAAAAACTCTAATTACGCTTTTCTTTTCAATGACTGCTGCACCGGTCTTTGCCGGCGGGGTCGCGGCAAATGTCGGCATTTCCGGTTTCACCTACACGCCGTCCGAGGTGACGATCGAGGCCGGCGAGACGGTTGCCTTCGAGGCTGAAGCCTTTCACCCATTTACACTGGATGACGCGCCTTCGATCGTTTGCCAGAGCGACTGCAACGTGCATTTTCGCTCGCCCGGCACCTACGGCTTCTATTGCGTCAACCACGGCGATGCCGGGGGAGTCGGCATGTCCGGCACCGTCACCGTCACCGCAAGCTCGATCACCGATCGCATCTTCATCGATCCGTTCGAACTCGCACTGGACTGAGCGACGCCGGTCGCGTCGGCGCCCGGATTCACAATAAATGGGGGCGCCATGGGCGCCCCGCAATGTCGACCCGATCAGCGTGCGGTCAGTGGCCGCCATGTCGGTGTCGGCGCTGACCGCGCGCACCGTCCGATCGGGCTTTGCGTTCGGCACGCATCTCCTGCCACTGCGCCTGCTGCTCGGCGCTGAGCACTTCGCTCATGCGCGCCTTGCCCTGCTCCATCAGGCTCTGACGTTCGCTGCGGTGACGCTGATGCATCTCGCGTCGCGCCGCGGCTTGTTCAGCGAAGATGGCCTCGACCTGGATTTGCTGCGCCGCTGTCAGGTTCAGTTGCTCGGTCATGCGGTCAAGGCGCTTCTGCGCGTGCTGTTCGGCGCGCGCACTGCGCTCCTCGGCGCCGGGCTGGGCGAGGACGGCGGTGCTGGCCAGGCCCAGGGCCAGGCTGATGGCGATGATCAGGTGTCTCATGCTCGGATCTCCTTTGCCGGGCAGCGAATCTGCCCTTGCCCGTCACGATGACGGCCAAGATCGAAGCAAGCATGGAGAAATCGTGCAGCCGCGGCCGGGTTCGGCCGCGGTTCATGTTCCTGGCGCTGTCGATGGATCCAGCGCCGGAGAAAGTCGAGATCCGGTCGCAGCAGGCGAGCGCTTTTTCAGGCGCTCAGCGCGCGGCGCCGACCACGGACAGAACGTACTGACCAAGGCCGTTGCTGTACGAGGTTGCGACCAATCGGCCCTCGCCTTCCTCATCCAGGGTCACGGTCAGTTGTGCCGAAGTGCCGCCGCCACTGTCGTCGTCGCTTGCTTCCTCGATCAGGGTATCGCCCTGAAAACGGCCCCAGCGCAGCAGCGGGTCGAAATCCGACGACTCCATGCGCGCGGTGAACCGCTGCCCGGGCCGGCCCTGGACCCGGTAGACGTGGAAGTGGATCTCATCGTCGGGCGTAAACGCATCCTCGGCGCTCAAACGGGCGCGCACCGATTCGCCGACGACCGCATCACGAACCTGGATCGGCTTGGGCGTCGGCGCATCGCCGACGTGCAGACTGAAGTCGCCGCTGCTACCGCTGCTGACCGCGGCGGCCTTGATCACGCCGCCACCGCTGCGATCAAGGGTTACGCGCAGGCGCGCATTCAGGCCGTCACCGCCGTCATCGTCGGACGCGGACTGCAGGAAGACGCCATTGCTCCAGGTGCCAAAACCGACGATCGGATCGAAGTCCTCGCTGTCGAGCCGGATCACCAGGTTCTGCCCGGCATTGCCTCGAACGCTGTACAACTGATACGGCTGATCGTCGTCATCGAGCGGCGACTCGTCGCCCAGACGGCCCTTCACGGTCTGGTTCAATACCAGCGGTTGCACGGTTGGCGTTGGTGCCGGCGGCAGTGCGGTCACGGTCAGCGTATAGGGGCCGGCGTCGCTGGAACTGATCGAGTTCGCTCGAATCTGGATCGAACCGCTGGCAGGCACGGTGTAGACCAGGGCCGAGTTCGTGCCGGTACCGCCGTCGTCATCGATCCGGCAGTCGTCGGAGCACGAGGGCGCCGCTTCGGTGCCGACCGCCAGGTAGGTGTCGAAGGCGTCGGACTCCATGGTGACGCGTAGCCGCTGCCCCGCCGTTCCGCGGTAGACGTACAAGTCGTAGGGCGTGCCGTCATCGGCGCGCGGCGATTCCGCCGACAGCGCACCGCGCACCGGCTGATCCAATCCAATCTGGGTCTGAGCAAACAAAGTGGCCGGCGCCAGAGCCAGGATCAGGGCGGCGGCAAGGGGGCGAATCGACATGATCGGGAACTCCGGTACGTGGCCACGGTGCCAGGGTTCGACGGGTCGCAGCAGGCGAACCGGTCGCGAACCGCGCTGCTGCGCTAGGCAGTGCCCCGGCACCGGGCGTGCGGGGCGCGCGTGCGGCGAGGCTAGCACGGCGCGACTGGATGTGCGCGATCGGAGCGGACGTTCAGGTCGCCGGATCGGTCGGCGGCGGTGCCGGTCTGGCCTGCGCCAGCGCACGCAAGGCGATGATCAGCACGCCGCCGAGAACCAGGACGCCGCC
>CAZFUH010000022.1:0-21743 GCA_964522235.1 uncultured Rhodanobacteraceae bacterium | reverse complement strand
GCCATCTTTGCCATCGCCATCATCGGCATCGGGCGGATGCCATCGCCGCCACCCTCGTTGATGCTGACCAGACGCCGGACGGTCAGACCGAGCGCTTCGGCATAGGTTTCGGCTCGCGCTTTCGCCTTCGCCACGGCCGCCCGCCGGGCATCGTCGTAGACCGGCTCGGGCTGGTCGATCTCGAAATTGGGGCCGTGGATCTGGTTTGCGCCCTGCCCAGCCAGCGCGTCCATCAATTCCCCGAGCCGGGCAATCTCACGGGCCTTGATCGTGACCGTGTTGTTGGCCTGATAGCCGATGATTCGTGGAGCCTCGCGGTCACGATACTGGTACTGCGGACTCAGATGGACGCCGCTGGTGCGGATATCACGTTCACCGATGCCGGCGTTGCGGACGGCGGCTACCACCTTGGCCATGCGTTCGGCATTCTGACGCAGTGCCGCATTGCCATCGGCGGCCTCGGTGACGACACCGACCGAAAGACTGGCAACGTCTGGAACGTGGCTGATCTCGGCCTGCACCGACAGCGCAAGCAAGGTGGCATCGGCCGGAACGGTGTAGCCGGGTGGATTCTGGGCTTCAACGATCATCGCGGTACTCCCGGCGATCAGGAAAGGAACGAGCAGGAACAGGCGCAGCATGGCAGTCTCCTTGGCTTCATCGCATCGTGGGCGACGGGCGTGAAACGCAGCATGCACTGGAGCGGGGTTGCCGGACCAGTCCTAAGTGGCTGTCGGACTTGGGCTTGATCTCCTGCGGAAAAGCGGTGATCAGGCCATATCTTGCGCCTCGTTCTTGAGATTGCAAGCCCGAGCAACCGGGTCACGATCGAACCAGCGCAGCATCGACTCCGCCGCGCGCCGGCCCTCGAACACCGCCGTCACCACCAGATCGGCGCCACGAACCATATCACCGCCGGCAAATACCTTGGCCAGATCGGTCTGCTGCGGCAAGGCCCCGACACCGACCCGGGTCCGGCCGCGGTCGTCGCTGCCAATGCCGTGGTCAACGCACCATGATGGCAGCTCCGGCTGAAACCCAAAGGCAATGATCACGCGGTCGGCGGCCAACAGCTCGGTACTGCCGGCGACCGGCTCGGGCTCGCGCCGGCCGCGCGCGTCGGCGGCGCCAAGCCGAGTCGCGACCACCTCGACCGCAAGCGCACCGTCGGCCTGATGAATCGCGACCGGCTGTCGATTCCACAGGAAGCGCACGCCCTCCTCCTCGGCATGACGGCGCTCTCGCGCCGAGCCGGGCATGTTCTCGGCATCGCGCCGATACACACACTGCACCGAAGCTGCGCCCTGACGGATCGCCGTGCGATTGCAGTCCTGGGCAGTGTCGCCACCGCCGAGCACGATCACCCGCTGGCCGCGCATGTCCTTGTCCGCCGGTAGTGGTTGTTGCGGGCTCAACACATGCTCGACATTTGCGATCAGGTAGGGCAGCGCCGGCTGCACGCCCACCAGATCCTGGCCTGGAAAGTCGCCGCGCAAGGCCCGGTATGCGCCCAAGCCGAGGAACACCGCATCATAGTCGGCGAGCAGCTTTGCGAACGGCAGGTCGCGACCGACTTCGATACCGAGCCGGAACTCGATGCCCATGCCCTGCATGATCTCGCGTCTCGTGCGCACGACCTGCTTGTCGAGCTTGAACGGCGGAATGCCCCAGGTCAGCAGACCGCCGATCTCGGCATGGCGATCGTGGACGATGGCGCTGATACCGTTGCGCGCCAGGACATCGGCACAGGCCAGCCCGGCCGGCCCTGCGCCGACGATCGCGACCCGCTCGCGCCGAGCCACGACCTGTGACAGATCGGGCCGCCAGCCCAGACGCAACGCCTCGTCGGTAATGTATTTCTCGATACTGCCGATGGTGACCGCACCAAAACCGTCCTCGAGCGTACAGGCGCCCTCGCAGAGCCGATCCTGAGGACAGATTCGACCGCAGATCTCCGGCAGGCTGTTGGTCCGATGCGACAGTTCGGCGGCCTCGATGATCCGCCCCTCGGCGACCAGCTCCAGCCATTGCGGAATGTGGTTCGCGACCGGGCATTGCCAGGAGCAATAGGGATTGCCGCAGTCGATGCAGCGAGCCGCCTGCGGGCCGGCCTGCTCTGCTCCGTACTGCCCGTACAACTCGCGGAAGTTGCCGATGCGTTCATGCACCGGCTGCGTCGCCGGCAACTCGCGCTCCAACTTCAGGAACAAAAGGGGGTCACGGCGAGCCATCAGGCAGCCTCGCGCAAGGTTTCGAGCAGGGACTCGATATCGGCAGCCTTTGGTTTCACCAGCCAGCAGCGGCTGGCGTAGCGGCGAAAATCGCCGAGCACGTCACGGCCGCGCTCACTGCCGGTTGCCTCGACATGAGCAGCGATCAGATCGCGCAGAAACTCGCGCTGCTGGGTCATCGATTCAGTGTCGATGCGATGCATGTCGACCAACTCATGGTTGCAGCAGTCGACGAACTGACGCGACTCATCGAGTACGAAGGCAAAGCCGCCGGTCATGCCGGCACCAAAATTGATGCCGGTGGCGCCGAGGACCAGAACCATGCCGCCGGTCATGTACTCGCAACCGTGATCGCCACAGCCCTCGACCACGGCCGTGGCGCCGGAGTTTCGTACCGCAAAGCGTTCGCCGGCTCGACCGGCGGCGTGGAAGCGTCCGCCGGTGGCACCATACAAGCAGGTGTTGCCGACGATGACCGCGTCATGAGCGGCAAAGCGGCTGCCGGCCGGCGGCCGAATCACGATGCTGCCGCCGGCCATGCCCTTGCCGACATAGTCATTGCCCTCGCCGTCCAGCTCCAGCTCCAGCCCGGGCGCGTTCCAGGCGCCGAAGCTCTGGCCGGCGCTGCCGCGGAAATGCAGGCGCAACGGCGCTCCCGGCAGACCGGCATCGCCATGGCGGCGCACGATCGCTCCGGACACAGCAGCGCCGATCGCACGATCGACATTGCCGATCACGTACTCGAAGCTGCCGCCGCTGTCGAGGAGACCGGCGGTATCTCCGAGAATGCGTCCGGCGAGCGCGCCGCCATCGGCGACGATCGGACCGCTGGCGCAGCAGTGCCGATCAGCGTCAAGATTGCGCTCGTCCCGGCCCAGGATCGCGCGCAGATCGAGCCGCCGCTGCCCCGGTGTCCACCCGGGCACGATCTCCAGCAATTCGGTACGCCCGATGATCTCGTCCAGACACCGGGCCCCCAGGCTGGCGAGCAGCTCGCGGACCTCGGCGGCGACAAAGCGGAAATAGCGTATGACCCGCTCGACTTCGCCTTTGAAATGCAATCGGCGCAAGGTCTCATGCTGAGTCGCGACGCCGGTCGCACAGTTGTTCAAATGACAGATGCGCAAGTACTTGCAGCCCATCGCGATCATCGGTGCGGTACCGAAACCGAAACTGTCGGCGCCCAGGATCGCCGCCTTGACCACGTCCAGCCCGGTCTTCAGACCGCCATCGGCCTGCAGACGTACGCGGCCTCGCAGACCGTTGCGGACAAGGGTCTGTTGGGTCTCGGCCAGCCCCAGCTCCCACGGCGCTCCGGCGTGCTTGACCGAGGTCAGCGGCGAGGCACCGGTGCCGCCATCGTAGCCGGCGATCGTGATCAGGTCGGCACCGGCCTTGGCGACGCCAGCGGCAACCGTGCCGACACCCGCCTCAGCGACCAGCTTCACCGAGACCAGGGCGCTCGGGTTGATCTGCTTCAGATCGAAGATCAGCTGCGCCAGATCCTCGATCGAATAGATGTCGTGATGCGGTGGCGGCGAGATCAGGGCAACGCCGGGTTTGGCAAAGCGCAGGCGCGCGATCAGTTCGTTGACCTTGTCGCCGGGCAGCTGACCTCCCTCGCCCGGCTTGGCGCCCTGCGCGATCTTGATCTGCAGTACTTCGGCATCGACCAGGTAGCCCGGGGTGACGCCGAAGCGGCCCGACGCGACCTGTTTGATCTTCGAGCGGCGCGGCGAGCCGTAGCGCAACGGATCTTCGCCGCCTTCACCGGAATTGGAACGTCCGCCGATCCGGTTCATGGCTTCGGCCAGGGTCTGGTGCGCCTCCGGCGACAGCGCGCCGAGCGACATCGCGGCGCTGTCGAAGCGAACCAGGATCTCGGCGTCGTCTTCGACTACGTCGAGCGCCAGCGGCGGACGATCCGGGCGCAGCGCGAGCAGATCGCGCAGAGTCGCCGGCGCACGTTCGTTGACCAGGCGCGCAAAGCCGTGCCAATGCTCCGGATCGCCGCTGGCAACCGCGCGCTGCAGTGCCTGCACAACCTCGGGGTTGTAGGCGTGGTACTCGCCGTCGCGGTGATGCTGCAACAAGCCGCCATGCGGCAGCGGCTGGCCGCTCTGCGCCGCTGTCCGGGCAAGTTGCCGTTGCTCGTCATCGAGCTCATCGAAGCCGGCGCCGCCAATCCGGCTGGGCGTGCCGGTGAAGCACAGTTCGACCACCTCATCCGCCAGTCCGACGATCTCGAACAGCTGCGCGGCCCGGTAGCTGTCGACGGTACAGATACCCATCTTCGACATGATCTTGTACAAGCCCTTGTCGATGCTGCGCCGGTAGTTGCGCGCCAACCGGGCCGCACCGGAGTCGTCCAGACTGTCGGTAACGGCCAGGTCGTGAACGATCTCGAACGCCAGCCAGGGCCGGATCAACGAAGCGCCATAGCCAAGCAGGACCGCGAACTGGTGCGGATCGCGCGCCTGCGCGGTGTCGACGATCAAGTTGGTGCGACAGCGTAGACGTTCGCGCACCAGGCGCTGATGCATCGCGCCGACCGCGAGCAGGGCGTGCACCGGCAGCCGCCCGGAGCCGATCTCGCGATCGCTGAGCACCAGCAGCACCTGGCCACTGCGCGCTGCCGACTCCGCCCAGTCGGCCAGTCGCATCAATGCCACCTGCAAGGGCTCGTCGGGAGATCGTGACAGCTCGATGCCATGACGCGAATAGCGCGCCGGATCCAGCGCCAGCAGAGCACGGAACTGACGTTCGCTGAGCAGCGGCGATTCGACCACGACGCGCTTGGCCAGATCCTCGCTCTCGTCGAACAGGTTGCCCTCGGCACCGACACAGCCGAGCAGGGACATCGCCACGGCCTCGCGCAACGGATCGATCGGCGGATTGGTGACCTGGGCAAACTGCTGCCGGAAGTGATCGAACAGCGAGCGCGAGCGCGCCGAGAGCACGGCGATCGGGGTGTCGTCACCCATCGAACCGACCGCCTCGTGACCGGCCAGGGCCATCGGCCGAAGCACCTGGTCGCGCTCCTCGCGGCTGACGCCGAACAGTTTCTGCCGTGCCAGCAAGACCTCCGCCGACATCGGCTCAGAGACCGGCGGCTCGTCGCTGCGCGCCGGCTCCAGGTGGCGGCTGTGCCGGTTCAACCACTGTCGATAAGGCTGCCGCGACTTCAGCTCGGCATCGACATCGTCGGGAAACAAGACCCGGCGTTGCTCCAGGTCGATCGCGAGCATCTGCCCCGGACCGAGGCGGCCCTTGGCCAGTATCTGGCTTGGCGCCAGGTCGAGGACGCCGGCCTCGGATGCCACCAGAAGCCGGCGATCGTCGGTCTGGCACCAGCGCGCCGGACGCAATCCGTTGCGATCGAGGATGCATGCGGCATAGCGGCTGTCGCACAGGACGATGCCGGCCGGACCGTCCCAGGGTTCCATGTGCAAGGCGTGATATTCATAGAAGGCGCGCAGGTCCGGTTCCATGCCCTCGACGTTCTGCCAGGCTGGCGGGATCAGCATGCGCATTGCGCGCAGGACATCGATGCCGCCGGCCAGAAGTACCTCGAGCATATTGTCCAGACTGGACGAATCCGACCCGCTCATGTTCACCATCGGCAGCAGATCGTCCATGTTCTCGATCAGCGGCGAGTGATACATCGCGCCTCGCGCCAGTGCCCAGTTGCGGTTGCCCTGGATGGCATTGATCTCGCCGTTGTGGGCAAGCAGCCGGAATGGCTGCGCCAACCGCCACTGCGGCGTAGTGTTGGTCGAATAGCGCTGATGAAACACGCATACCGACGCAACCAGGCGCGGATCGCGCAGATCCGGATAGAAATCGGCCAGGGATTCGGCCAGTACCATCGCCTTGTAGCCGAGGTTGCGCGCCGACAAGGTGACCACGTAGAAATCCGGATCGACCTCGGCGAGGGCCCGTGACGTACGTCGACGGGCGCGGATCAGGCGGCTCTCGAACCGGCGCGGACCGATGTCGCCCGGCGCGTTGACGAACACCTGCTCGATTCTCGGCAGGCTGACGAGCGCGCTTTCACCGCACACGGACGGGACGATCGGAACACACCGCCATCCAGCCACGGCGAGATCATCGGCCGCCAGCTCGCAGCGCAAGCGCTCGCGCGAGGCTTGCGCCTTGGCTTCGTCTTGGGACAGAAATACCAGACCGGCGGCGAACAGCGGCGCCAGCTCGACATCGACATCGGCCGCGAGCGCACGCAGGAAGCTGTCGGGAAAGCGCAACAGAACACCGCAGCCATCGCCGCTACGGCCATCGGCAGCAACACCGCCGCGATGACTGAGACGATTCAGTGCACCCAGGGCGTCGGCCACCAGGGCGTGCGACGCGACGTCGTCGATCTGGGCGATCAACCCGAAACCGCAGCTGTCGTGCTCGTATGCCGACCGGTACAGGCTGGCCATCGCCGCTCCTCGCTGGTGGTCCGCCCGGCCGCGCCGTCCTGGCCCGGATGCGGGCTGCACGCCGTCCCGCGCGCGTCGCCGGTCCGCTCCTTCCGACCGGATCAGGTTCCCGCCTATTGCGACGCAACAAGCCGGACTCGCAACATCCGCAGCGTCAAAGGAAGAACCAACGCCCTCTTAGTAGCATTCTTCGCTGCACTGCGTCAATTCGTCTCCATCGGGGTCACGGGCGATCGGCAAAGGCGCGGGATCCAGGACGGTAGCGCCGACATGACATCAGCGATGCAAGCCTCTATTGACAGGATCATGGCCAACCGAGGATCATACAAGCCGTCACTTATATAAACACGATCTTGTAGGAGGTGCACGATGAAGTTCGATTTCGACGCCTATCTCGGTTCCGTCGCCCGTACGGTGTCCACGCTCGAGCGTGACGGCAAGCCTTCTCGAGCGGTCACGCTGGAGCGCTCGTACAACACCACGATTGAAGATCTCTGGGATGCCGTGACCAATCCAGAGCGATTGCCGCGCTGGTTCCTGCCGATCAGCGGCGACCTGAAGCTCGGAGGGCGGTACCAGCTCGAGGGCAACGCCAGCGGGACCATCCGCGAATGTGATCCACCGGGTTTCGTCTCCTTGACCTGGGAATTTGGCGGTGAAGTCAGCTGGCTCGAGGTTCGCATTGCCAAGGACGGGGACGCGCAGTCGCGCTTGACCCTGTCGCACATCTGCCCGGTCGATGACTATTGGCGGCAATATGGGCCGGGTGCGGCCGGTGTCGGCTGGGATCTGGGATTGATCGGATTGGCATTCCACCTGTTGCAGCCCGATGCTGACCGTTTCGACGAAGAGACCTTTGCGGCCGCGTCCGAAGGCAAGGCCTTCATCGCCGGCAGCAGCGAGGACTGGGGGCGGGCTGCAGTTGCCGCCGGCGAGGACCCGCGACTGGCCGAGGCCGCGGTGACGCAGACGACAGCCTTTTATACCGGCGGGCAGGTGCAGGAGAGCTGAGTGCACGCCTTCGATGTTCTCGGCGATCCAGTCCGGCGCCGCATTCTGGAGTTGCTCGCCGAGAGCGAGCAACGCTCGGGAGAGATCGTCGAAGTGATCCAACAGGAATTCGGCATCACCCAGGCCGCGGTGTCGCAGCATCTGCGGGTGCTGCGAGACAGCGGTTTCGCCCGTGCCCGGGTCGATGGGCCGCGCCGCATCTACTCGGTCGACACCCAGCCCTTGCAGGCGGTCGACGCGTGGCTCGATCGTTTCCGGTCGTTCTGGGAGCCGAAGCTCAGTGCGCTCGAAACCGAGATTGCCCGGGGCAAGAAGCGGCGTCGGCTGAAGAAAAGTTAGGTCCGCTGGCTCACATCGGGTGCGGCAGCAGCGGCGGTCGCTTCCGGCTCAGGCTGCGAATCCGACGCCTGAGGTTCCGGTGGCGGCGGCAGATGCAACAGCTGACGCAGCTTCTGACCGTGGGCCTTGAACCGGCGCGCCTCCCACAACAGCACCCGATACGCTATGTGCATCAGCACTGCCGAAACCAGCCCCACGACGAAACCGCCCACAAACAAGCCATTCGCGACCCGGAATGCGCCGCCAAGTTCGGTACCGACACCGGCCAGATTCATCAGCTTGACCCCTACCCACCCGGTAAATCCGTAGATCGGCAGGATCGTCAGCGGGTTGGTGATGAACTGCAGTGCGACCGTGATCGTCAGGTTCGCGCGCAGTGCCAACGCCGCACCGACCGCGATCAGAAACTGGAAGCCGTACAGCGGCAGAAACGCCAGCACCGAACCACCGTAGATCGCAGGGACGACGTATTGCTTCTTGAACGACCACAGAAACGGCGCCTTGCGGGCGATGTCACGAAACCACTTGATCACCGGGTAGCGAGCGAGATTTGCGCGTCGCGGCAGCGGCCTCAACAGCCGTCGGATCCGGCGCTTGCGGCTGATCTCTTCCTTGCGATGGCGCTCGAACTCGCTGCTCATGGCAACCCCGGGGTGTTGGCGTCATTGTCGCAGCTGACGATGAAGCCTGGCTGCATGACCGATGGCCCTTTCGACCAAGGTCTTGGGCAATACGCCGCGCCTGGGTCATTCGGCTCGCTTGCATCCGGCGGGTCTGGCACCATCTCGGGCATTCCCGTCCGCAAGCTCTTCCGGAATCACACCATGTCCAGCGCAATCGACGTCACCACCGACAACTTCGAGACCGAGGTCATTGCCGCCTCGATGCAGACCCCGGTACTGATCGATTTCTGGGCACCGTGGTGCGCCCCGTGCCGCAGCCTGGGCCCGATCCTGGACAAGCTCGCAGCTGAACTGGCCGGCCAGCTGAAGGTGGTCAAGGTCAATACTGACCAGGAACAGCAGTTGGCCGGTGTATTTGGCATCCGCAGCCTGCCAACCGTGATGCTGCTCAAGAGCGGCCAGCCGGTCGACGGCTTCATGGGTGCCCAGCCCGAAAGCGTGATCCGGCAATGGTTGCAACCGCATCTGGGGGATCTTGCCGAGGCCGCGGACGCCTCGGCAGGGGCCGCCGAGGAAGAGCCGGCCGCCGAGGTGACCCTGGCGCCGGATCAGGTTCTGGCCAGCGCACGCATGCAGCTTGCGTCCGAGCCGGACAAACCCGAACATCAGCATGCGCTGATCGAGGCCTTGATCGCCCATGGCGACCTCGACGAGGCACGGACCCGGCTCGGCGACCTGCCGGCCGCCGAGGCCGAGTCCGAACGCGCCCGCCGTGCCCGCGCCGAGTTGGACTTCCACGACATCGTCGCCCAGGCACCGACGATCGCCGAGCTCGACCAGCGCCTGCAACGCGATCCGGACGACCACGCCGCGCGCCACCTGCTCGGTGCGCGTCTGTTGCTCGATGGCGACCACCAGGCCGGCCTCGATGCGTTCCTGGAACTGATGCGTCGCGACCGCAGCTACGGCGACGATCTGGGACGCAAGTCCCTGGTCCAGGCGTTCGCTGTAGTGTCCGACGCCGACCTGATCAGCCGCGTCCGCCGCCAGATGTCGTCGCTGCTGTTCTGATCCGTCAACGTGTTCCGGCTCGAGCCTGCCAATGCCATTGCAGACCGAGCAAGGCACTGCGACCGGGACCGGGTTCATGGAAACGGCCATTGCCTTCGTTGACGATGACCGAGCCGACATGGGCGCGGTCGAGCAGATTGTCGATGCGGGCAAACACGCGCAATTCGCCGGAAACCAGTTGCCAGCCGTGGCCGAGACTGGCAGCGAACAGCGGATGGCCGGGGGCGCGCTCGCTGCCGAGATCATTGACCGCCACCGACGACACATAGCTGGCCGACACCCCGCCCTGCCAACCGATCGCCCCACCCCAGCGGGCATCAGCGAAAAAAGCGCTGCGAGGCACACCGGGAATCGACGTGCCGGCGGCGACTTCGGTGTCTGGTGCCGTGCATCCGCGCGAGCAGGCCAGGAACGGTGAGCGGAAGCGCGCGTCGAGCCAGGTGTAGCCGGCGCGCAGCCGGCCACCTCCCGCGATCGCCGAGGACAGGCTCAACTCCAATCCCTGACGGCGGGAGCGGGCGATGTTCTGAAAACTGCTGCGGCCGCCGCTGCTGGTGGCGACCACGATCTCATCCGAAGTGTCGGCCCGGAACAGCGCCAACTGCAACTCCGTCTCGCGATCGCTGCGCAGCTTGATGCCGAGTTCTGCATTTCGCGAGCGCGCCGGCCGCAGATTCAGATTCAAACCAGCGCCACCGTCGGCGCGATAGCCCAGTTCGGCGAAGGTCGGGGTTTCGAAGCCGCGACCCCAGGCGGCGTACAGGCGAGCGCGGTGGCCGAGCCGGTAGAGCAGACCAAGCACCGGGCTGACCGCCTGATGCCGGGCGCGGCCGCTGTCGTCCGGATTGTTGTCGGTGACATAGCGATCGTCGACGCGGAAGCGTACGACACTGCGGCGAACACCCGCGGACAGCGCCCAGTCGTCGGCGATGTCCCAGTTCGCCTGGGCATACTGGTCAAGGCTGTCGGCGACGTTGTCCTCGTCACGACGCAGAGCGCCCCGTACCCCCAGCCGATCACCGAGGAAATTTTCATGGCCGCGCCGGAGCTGATCGTTTTCGTCCGCCGCCACGCCGAGCGCCAGATCGAACGGCCGGCCAGCCAGTTCGGCGTCCAGTCGCCAGCGCAGATCGGCACCGCGATAGTCGCCGCGCAGATCGATCAGGCCGCCGGCCTGGAGCGGATTGTTCTGCGCTGCCGGAGGAATCGCCAGGTATTGTTCAACGCGGCGCTGGCCGCCGTAGGCCATCAGCCGCAGCAGCTGGCGCGCGCCGATGCCATGCTCGTAGACGGCACCGAGCTGGGACTGGAGCACCGATTTGCGGGTGTCAAAGGTCGTTGCCGCCGCTACCGCCTGTCGCGGATCCTGCCGAAACTGAGCCCAGGTCAGGCCAAGGGGGTCCTGTGCCTGCGGCAGATCGAAGCGGTTCGCGACCACGGTCAGACGCCGGTCCGCTGCCGGCTGCCAGTCCAGCTTGGCGTTTGCAGATTGGCGCTGCGCGCGGCTGTGCCGGCGATAGCCGTCGCTCTGGAAATGACTGAGCCCGACGTTGTAGCCGAACTCACCGGCGCGCCCGCGCGCGCTGACGCCGAGCCGGCCCGTGCCGTGGCTGCCGACCGCGGCGTGGCCACGGATCTGGCCCGGATCGATGCCGTCGGCGCTGAACACCTGGATCACGCCGCCGGAGGAGTTTCCGTACAACGCCGAAAACGGTCCGCGCAGCACTTCGATGCGGGCGGCGGTATCGAGCTGAACATGCGAGATCTGGCCGCTGCCGTCCGGCATCGTCGCCGGGATACCGTCCAGGTACAGACGGACGCCACGAACCCCGAAGCTGGCGCGGGCGCCGAATCCCCGGATCGAAATCTGTTCGTCCTGGGCGTGGTTCTGGCGATTTCGCGCAAGCACGCCGGTGACGCTGGCAAGCAGTTCGGAACTATGGATGCCCAGGCCGGGCGTCGACGAGATGTCGATCGACAACGCGTCGATCGATGCCGCGACCTCCAGCGGATCGCGCTCGTCGCGGGTCGCGGTCACCACCACCGGTGCAAGCTCGGCGTCCGCCGGTGCGAGCATCAGCAACAACGAACAAAACGCGGGCGGCATCAGCTGGAGAACTCCGCGCCCCACGCAGGTGCGCGGTCATAGCGCGCAGCTTGTGAATACTCGGATACCCGCTGGCATCGTCCGGAATCCTTCACAATCCAGGATCCTACTCGCGTGGACTGCACGCACGCAGGAAAAAATCGACGACCGAGCGGATGTGCTGCTCGTCCTCGGCCGGATCGAACCGGACTTCGCAGCCGCAGCAGAGCATGCGCATGTTCACGGCGCCTTTGAGCAAGCACAGAAAATGCTTGGCCACAGCTTCGATCTCGCCGTTGGCAATGTCGAGCTGGCCTCGCGCCACGGCATGGCGCAAGAATCCCTCGAAGCTGGCATTGATCCGTGCCGGACCGGCCTCCCAGAACATCTGTCCCAGCTTGGGCCCGTTGCGCGGGTCGGCCAGGATCATCCGGTGCAGGTTCATCGCGACATCACTGGAGACCAGGGCGAAGAAGCTGCGGCCGATGTCGAGCAGGGCTGCCTCGATCGGACCATCAGCGCGCGGCAGGAACAGTTCATCGGGCAACTGCTCCTGACACTTCTGCTTCACCGCCTCGACGAACAGGCTCTCCTTGTCGCGGAAATGGCTGTAGACGGTGAGCTTGGACACACCGGCCTCGGCCGCGATCGCGTCCATGCTGGTGCCATCGAAGCCATTGATCGGGAACAGTTTCTTGGCCGCCTCCAAGATGGAGGCGCGCTTCTCCGGGTCCTTGGGACGGCCCGGTCCGAGGTTGGCTCTGGCGGTGGCTTGAGACATCGGTGTAATTACTGGACAGATCAGTACAGGAAGGTTAGTCTACCAGCGCGTTCAGTAATTGCTCCCGAACGAACTTCAGAGGATTGTGTCATGTCCGTCCCACGCACGCCGTATTCCGCCTTCGGTGCCGCCCTGATCCTGCTCGCCGCCGCCATGGCCGTGACGCTGGCTGGCTGCCGGTCTGCCGAATCGGCACCGGAGCTGATTCGACCCGCGATCCTGGCGCAACCGGCCTCGACCGTGCTCGGCGGCGTCGCCTATTTCAGTGGCGACGTGCGCGCCCGACACGAAAGTCAACTGGGCTTTCGTGTCGCCGGCAAGATCCAGCAGCGCCGCGTCAATGTCGGCGACCGCGTCGAGGCTGGTCAGGTGCTGGCCGTACTCGATCCGGCCGACTTGCGCCTGGATCTCAATGCCGCCGAAGCCGTGATGTCTTCGGCCCAGGCCGATCTCGACCTGGCCCGATCGGAGCATGATCGCTACGCCACCTTGTTGCAGCGACAGCTGATCAGTGCCTCGCAGTTCGAGACCCACAAGGCTGCGCTTGCCGCCGCCCATGCCCGGCTCGAGCAGGCCCAGGCCCAGTTGGCAGTGCGTCGCAATCAGCTCGCGTACACCGAACTGCGGGCCGATCGGGTCGGCGTCATCACTTCGGTGCAGATGGAGGCCGGCCAGGTCGTCGCCGCCGGCCAGACCGCTGCGGTACTCGCCGAGGACGGCGAACTTGAGGTCGAGATTGCCCTGCCTGAATCGCAGGTACGCGACTATCGCCCAGGCACCGAGGCCATCATCTCGTTGTGGTCCGACGATGGCCGGCAGCTTGCCGGACGAATCCGCGAAATCGCACCCGATGCCGATCAGGCCAGCCGCACCTATCGTACCCGGGTCGCCTTTGTCGCATCCGATGACGGCGTCCAGCTTGGCCGCACCGCGCGAGTGCGCTTTGACACCGGCAGCGAATCCAGCCACCTGCGTATCCCGCTGGCCGCCCTGCATGGGCGCGATCGCGAGCCGGCCGTGTGGATCGTCGATCCACAGGCGCACACGGTGGCACTGAAACCGGTGCGCATCGCTGCCTACAGTGAGGACGCGATCGAGATCGCCGCCGGCCTGGAGCACGATGACTGGCTGGTCGTCGCCGGCGTCCACACCCTGCACCCAGGCCAACGCATCCGGCCGATCGATCGCGACAACCAGCCGATCCGGTTCTGAGTCACAGCCGCGACGACAGCAGTCACGGTCGTAGCCGAACCCTGTCGCCTGCGCCCCTTCCGTCAACACTCCTCGTCCCGGCAATGATCCGGGCCGGAGGAGTCCTTCGCCGAACCCGCCATGGCTTTCAACCTCTCCGAATGGTCGCTGCACAATCGCGGTCTGGTGTTGTACTTCATGATCGTGCTCGGCGTGATCGGCGCTTTGTCGTTTCGCAGTCTGGGCCAATCCGAAGACCCGCCGTTCACGTTCAAGGTCATGGTCGTGCAGACCTACTGGCCCGGAGCGACACCGACGATGGTCGCTCAGCAGGTCACCGACCGGATCGAAGAGAAGCTCCAGGAGCTGACCGACATCGAGTCCATCCGCAGCTATTCGCGGCCGGGCGAGTCGCTGGTGTTCATCGAGCTGGCCGAGAAGTTGCCGCGACGCGGCGTCCCCGATGTCTTCTACCAGATCCGAAAGAAGATCGGTGACATCCGCCAAACCCTGCCTGCCGAGGTCGTTGGGCCGTTCTTCAACGACGAATTCGGCGACACCTTCGGCAATATCCTTGCCTTGACCGGCGATGGCTTCGACGAAGCGGAATTGAAGAATTGGGGGCGCCGACTGCAACACGAGCTGTTGCGTCTGAACAATGTCGCCAAGGTCGATCTGGTCGGGGTGCAGGACGAGAAGGTCTATATCGAACTGGACAATAGCAAGCTGGCCACGCTTGGCGTCAGCTATGCCGAGGTGCGAACGATCCTGGCACAGCAGAATGCGATTGCGCCTTCGGGCTATTTCGAAACCGCATCCGATCGCATTCACCTGCGCACCACCGGTGCCTTCGACTCGGTCGAGGCGATCGCCGATCTGTCGATCCGGGCCAACGGTCAATTGTTCCGACTTGGCGATATCGCCAACGTGCGCCGGGGTCTGGTCGAGCCGGAAGCGCCGCGCATGCGCTATCTCGGCCGTGGTGCCCTGGGTCTGGCGATTTCGATGGTCGATGGCGGTGACATTCTGGAGCTTGGCCGGGAGCTCGATGCCACGGTGCCGCGCCTGCAGACAATGCTTCCGCTCGGGCTCGACCTGCACCGGGTCGCCGATCAGCCGGCTGCGGTCCGGGCTTCAGTCGGCGAGTTTCTGACCGTGCTCGGCGAAGCGGTATTCGTGGTCCTGCTGGTATGCTTCTTCTCGCTTGGCGCACGGACCGGCCTGGTGGTCGCGATCTCGATCCCGTTGGTGCTGGCGATGACCTTCGCCGGCATGGCGCTGTTCGGCATCGACCTGCACAAGATCTCGCTCGGCGCCTTGGTTCTGGCCCTGGGCCTGCTGGTCGACGACGCGATCATCGCGGTCGAGATGATGTCGATCAAGATGGAACAGGGCATGGCGCGAATGAAGGCGGCCGCGTTCGCGTACCGGTCGACGGCGTTTCCGATGCTCGCCGGTACCCTGGTCACCGCCGCGGGCTTTCTGCCGATCGCTACGGCGGCTTCGAACACCGGCGAGTACACACGCTCCCTGTTCCAGGTCGTCACCATCGCCCTGCTGCTGTCCTGGATCGTCGCGGTGCTGTTCGTGCCCTACCTCGGCGACAAATTGCTGCCCGATCTGGCCGCGCGTGCAAGAGCCAAGGGTCATGGGCCGGATCCCTACCAGCGGCCGTTCTACCGGCGCTTTCGTCGCGTCGTGCAATGGTCGCTGCACCATCGCTGGCTGGTGATCGCCGGCAGCGTGACCCTGTTCGCACTGTCGATCTTCGGCTTCCGCTTCGTCGAACAGCAGTTCTTCCCGTCCTCGACCCGACCGGAGCTGCTGGTCGACATGAAGCTCGCCGAGGGCGCGTCGCTGCGTGCGACCCAGATCCAGGTGCGGAAGTTGGAAGCACTGCTCGCCGAGGACGACGATCTTGTCAACTACGCCGCCTTCGTCGGCAGCGGCGCGCCGCGATTCTACCTGCCGCTGGACCAGCAACTGCCGCAGGCCTCGTTCGCTCAATTCGTCCTGCTTGCCCGCGATATCGAGGCGCGCGAGCGCGTGCGCAACCGTCTGCTGACGCTGTTCGAAAATGACTTCACCGAAACGCGCACGCGCGTGCTGCGTCTGGAGAACGGACCGCCGGTCGGATACCCGATCCAGTTCCGCGTTTCTGGAGAACACATTGCCACCGTGCGTGGCCTGGCCGGCGAGCTCGCCGAGATCGTTCGCGACCACGACAGCACCCGCAACACACACCTGGACTGGGAGGAACCGAGCAAACTGGTACGCCTGGTCATCGACCAGGACCGCGCCCGGGTACTTGGCATCAGCTCACACGAAGTGGCGAACTTCCTGCAAAGCGCACTCACCGGAGTTCCGGTCAGTGTCTACCGCGAGGGTCGCGAGTTGATCGATGTCGTGTTGCGCGGCGACAGGGCCGCCCGTGCGCGCCTGTCTTCGCTGGACAGCCTGGCGCTGCCGACCGCCAGCGGCCAGGCGGTGCCGTTGGCGCAGATCGCGAGCATCGAGTACGCGCTCGAGGACGGAATCATCTGGCATCGCGATCGCATGCCGACCGTAACCGTGCGCGCCGACCTGGTCGACGGCATCCAGCCGCCGACCGTCAGCGCCCAGATCGAGGCGCAATTGTCCGAACTGTACGACCGCCTGCCCGCCGGCTACCGGATCGAGGTCGGCGGCACGGTCGAAGCCAGCGCCAAGAGTCAGGACTCGGTCAACGCCGGCATGCCGCTGTTCCTGCTCGTGGTCATGACCGTGCTCATGCTTCAGCTCAAGAGCTTTCCGCGCGTACTGCTGGTGATGCTGACGGCACCGCTGGGCCTGATCGGTGTGGTCGCCTTCCTGCTGCTGTTCCGGGTTCCGTTCGGCTTTGTTGCCATGCTCGGCACGATCGCGCTGTTCGGCATGATCATGCGCAACTCGGTGATTCTGATCGACCAGATCGAACAGGACATCGGCGCCGGCCAGCCGCGCTGGCAAGCGGTCGTCGACGCGACCGTGCGCCGGTTCCGGCCAATCGTTCTGACCGCGATGACCGCCGTGCTGGCGATGGTGCCACTGTCGCGCAGCGACTTCTACGGCCCGATGGCGGTGGCGATCATGGGTGGTCTGATCGTCGCGACCGCCTTGACCCTGATCTTGCTGCCGGCGTTGTACGCTGCCTGGTTCCGCGTCCACGAGGATGAACAGCAGCCGACCACGAGCTCGCCCTGATCGACTTGGAGAATGGTCATGGCGCTGGCGATGACTTCCGGCACTGCGCCGGACCGCAGACTTGCGGCAACCTCGCCGAGTGCTGCGATGCAGGGCGGGGCTCGACTATCATTGCCGACTCCCGAGCCGGGGGATGTGCCCGGCTTTACCTGTGCCCTTCAGAATCGACCCAATGGACGCCCAGATGCAACTTGCGCGTGAAAACATGATCGAACAGCAAATCCGCCCCTGGGAAGTGCTGGATCCGCGTGTACTCGACGTGTTTCGCCAGATCCCGCGCCATCAGTTCGTTCCCGAGGCCTATCGCGGAGTCGCCTATACCGACGTCGAAATCCCACTTCGCAACGGCGAACGGATGATGAAGCCGGTGGTTGAAGGTCGCCTGCTGCAAGCCCTGGAACTGACCGGTAGTGAACGGGTGCTGGAGATCGGCACCGGCTCGGGCTTCGTCACCGCCTGCCTGGCGCAGCTGTCAGCCTCGGTGCTCAGTGTCGAATACCACGAGGAACTCGCCGAGTCGGCGCGACAGCGCCTGCTCGACTTCGGCATCGACCGCGCCGAGGTCAGGACCGGCGATGCCTTGACTGACTTTCAGCCCGGCGCTCGCTTCGATGCGATCGCGATCACCGGCGCCGTCGATCGTATCCCGGACCACTTCACCGACTGGCTGGCGCCGAACGGCCGACTGTTCGTCGTCCGCGGCCGCGCCCCAGTCATGGAGGCCGTCCTGGTCAGCCGCATCGACGGCGACCACCTGCATGTCGACAGTCTGTTCGAAACCCGCCTGGACTACCTGCACGGCGCCGCGCCGATACCCCAATTCGTGTTGTGATCGCCCCTGATCCTCAGCCCGGCCTGCAATAACCGGGCAGTCAACAAGAGCCGCCAAGATGACCATTCGATTCAAGCCCCTGTTTGCCGCCCTCGCTCTGAGTTTCGCCGCCGGTGCCGATGCCGCGGACCTGATGCACGCCTATGACCTGGCCCGCCAGAGCGACCCGCAACTGGCTGCGGCCGAAGCCAATAGCCTGGCCCAGGGCCAGGTCGTGCCCTTGGCCCGGTCGGCTCTACTGCCGCAGATCAACGGCTCGATCGGGGTCGACGAAACTCGCGGCGGCGGTGTTCGCGTCGACGCCTCGAACCCGGATCTGGATCCGATCGTGACTCGCGCCGACCGTCGCGAGGGATCCTGGGGCGTGACTTTGACCCAAAGCATCTTCGACTGGGGCAACTACACCAACCTCGGCGCAGCCCGAGCGACCCGGGCCCAGGCCCAGGCTGACTACCAGGCAAGCCTGAACCTGCTTCTGCTGCGCGTGGCCGAAGCCTATTTCGGCGTCCTCACCGCCGAGGACGCGATGGCCTTCGCTGAAGCCGAGGAGCGAGCTGTCGGCCGCCAGTTGGAGCAGGCCGAGCAACGCTTTGAAGTCGGCCTGACTGCGGTCACTGACGTCCACGAAGCACGCGCACGTTACGATAGTGCCCGCGCCGCCGTGATCGCCGCACGCAATGCCCTCGACGATGCCCACGAGGCCCTGACCGAAATCACCGGCGAACGTATGGGCTCGGTCATGGCACTGCGTCTGAGCATTCCCCTTCAGGGCCCGGAACCGGACGATCTGGTCGAATGGGAACAGATTGCCGAGCGCTTCAGCCCAAGCCTGGCGTCCCGACGCTATGGCCTGGAAGCGGCCGAAAAGAACATCGCTACCGCGCGCTCCGGACACTTGCCGACTCTGGGCGGCTCGATCCGGCGCGGCGGCAGCCGGCTGTTCGACGGCTATGACCGCACCGACCCGGATTTCCGTCGCAGCGGACAATCGACCACGTATGGCCTGACGCTGACCGTGCCGATCTTCTCCGGCTTCGCGACCCAGGCCCGGGTACAGCAGAGCGTGTATCAACGCGACGCCGCCGAGGACCAGGTCGAAATCGAGCGCCGCGGACTGTTGCGCCAGACCCGGAGTGATTTCCGCGCGGTGGTCGCCGGCATCAGCAGTATCGAAGCCAGACGCCAGGCGCTGATTTCGGCACAGAGTGCGTTGGAGGCGACCCAGGCCGGCTTCGAGGTCGGTACCCGCACCATCGTCGACGTGCTGTTGTCCCAGCAGCTCTTGTTCCAGGCCCAGCGCGACTACTCCAACGCCCGGCATCAGTTCATTCTCAATGGCCTGCGCCTGAAGCGCACCGCCGGCGTCATCCAGGTCCAGGATCTGCAGGAGGTCAATGCCTTGCTGACCACGACCCGCCTGAGTCCCGAAGAGATCGGCGCACGGGTCTCTGCCGATGCCGAGCGCGACAACACCCGTCGCTGATCAGGATCAGTCGAGCAGGGGCGCCGATCCAGCGCAGCGGTACCGGTCAGCCGACAAACGCCTACTGTTGAGTGAGCAGGCGTTCGCGCTCCTGTTGCAGCCGGCGACGCAGGTACTCCTCGCGGCTCAGGCCGTCAGGAACCGGCGCGCCGGCAAGGATCTCATCGACGATCTCGCGCTCTCGATCCTTGTATTCGACAAAGCCCGGCGGTGGATTGGTGACAAGCTCCTGCATGCGTCGTTCATAGCGTTCCAAATAGTCAAGCAGCAGCGCCTCGACCTGATCGAGGCCCTGTCCGGGCTCGGCCTCGGCCGATTGCAGCAACGCGATCTTAAGTAGCGCCGCCTCGCCGGCCGACAGTCCGCCGTCGCGTTCGTAATCCTCGACCTGTGCGTGCAGCCGCAGCGCTTCGGCGCCACGTTGCGGAACCGGCACCGCCTCGGCGTCATGGAAATGGCTGCGCAGTGCCTGCTCGAATGCCAGTCGATCGCGATATGCCCGTACCTCGTCGCTGTCGCGTTCTTGCCACGCGTGCTGCGCAGGCGGCTGCGGACTACGGACTTCGACACGATGTCGTTCCTGTTCGAGAGTGGCCGGATCGACAAGTTCGACCGGCAGCGGCACATGTCGTGCCGATTCATTGCGAGGCCATTGCTGCCAGGTGCCGATGAGCACCAGAAGCAAGGTGAGGACGACGAGAATTGCTCGGTTCACGACGGACTCCTGCAGGAAATGGCGCCGCCGCTGCCGGAACACCGGCGGCGCCGATGGTCAGATCAAACTGTCGATAAGAAAATACAGCAGGTTGAACGGCTTGGCGCGATCGGCCACATCGCTGTCCTCGCTGGCATCGAGTACCGGACCACTGCCATCGAGCACGTTGTTGATGAAGTGCTTCAGTTCCAGTCCCAGCGCCTGAATGTCGCCATTCTTGAAGTCGACGACGGTCGTGCAGTGACTTTCGTTCAACGCTCGATACTGGGGAAAGTAGCCGCCGAAGTTCGACAGCCCGGCGAGCTCGGTGCGCAGCCGCTCGGTGTCGATGTCCCAACGCGCGTGCAGCTCGGCCTCCTTCACCGCCTGCGGAACACCGGCAAACACCTCCGGGTAGAAACGCTCATAGGAATACGACGAGTAGTTCAGGTCCTTCCAGAAGTGCGTATGGCCGAGCCGGTCGTTCGGAAAGCGCGCTGACAGCGCCGCATACAGGCTGCCCAGATCACCGGTGTTCAGCCCCGGCAGGCCGGACTTCAGGTACGGCACCGGGCCGGCCGGCACGTCCAGGCCCCAGGCCTGGCGGATCTGCGCATGCAGTTTCACCGACGGGTACTGCGTCGGATGGCCGGACTGTGGGGTCGGAAACACCGGGCCGGAATCGTTGATCAGATAGCCATAGGTCGGCGCCAGGTCGCGCCGCAACGGCTGATAGTTGGTCAGGCTGCCGACGCCACCGGCGCTGCAGCCGGTCGACAGCATCTGCGTCGGTCGCGGCAGGTTGTCCTTGAGCCAGCCGACCACCGCACGCACGTTGCGAATACCATTGTGGTGCCAGATCAACGGCGTATTCTGGCCGCTGGGGTCAGCGTATACGGCAACCCGGTCGCCGCTGTAGATGTCACCGGTGCAGTAGGGAATGTAGACGAGGTTCCAACCCTGGGTCTTGACCGCGTCGAACGGGCTGATCCGGGTCACGAATGGACTGACCAGACTCGCGCCTGGATTGAACAAGTTCATGTAGTCGTCGGGTACGCCGTTCGGATTGCGTGCGCCGCGAATGCCTTCCTGGCCGCTGCAGCTGGCGTAGTCCCAGCAGGCACCGCCGCCTTCCATGTAGACCAGGGTGTTGCGCGTGTTCGGTACCCGGTTGACGAAGAACTTGTACGGCGAGCCGTTGCCGCAAACGGCCCCGGTAGCCGGATGTAGACGAACGGTCTGCCAGCTGTTGTAGAGGCCACGACTGAAGCCGTCGTTGTACCCGGACGGATTGCCGAGCAGCGGATAGTCGCCCAGGCGCTGCGCCGGCGTGACCGGATTGTCGGCGGGCGGTGGGAAGGCCAAGTTCAGAAAGGTCTGCCAGGCGCTGTAGTCGCCGGGCTCGGCCAGCACCGGTGCAGTGGTGCAACAGAATGTACAGGCGGCAGCCAGCAGCAGCCGCGGCAAACGGACGATACTCATTGGTTGATTCCCCTCACAGCTGATTCGCGGACAAAGGTGCTTGACGCTACAAACCGATTGCACTTGCGAAACCGCGACTTCCGTACGCCGTGGTACGTTCGGCCGCCGTCAGATTGTCGGCAAATCGGCTGCCCGCTTTCGTGATGCAGTTCTCGTTGTTCGCTTTCGCGCTGTCGAGGTTCGGTGGGTCGACCGAATCCTTCTCGACGGCTTCAACTTCGCCTTCACCGTTTGCTGATCCGTACAACGCACTAG
>CAZFUH010000021.1:0-21865 GCA_964522235.1 uncultured Rhodanobacteraceae bacterium | reverse complement strand
ACAAAAATCGCCAGCGACAGCCCGGTGGTGAAATTGTCGGCAACGATCGCGATCGCGAGAATGTCGAAGTTCTTGCCGGACAGGGCAAGCCACGAGTACAGCAGATTGGTCGAAGCCATCAGTACGGCGCTGGCCAGCAAGGCCCGAAACAGTCCGTAGCGCTTAGCAACGATGCCGCCGACGGCGCCGCCGACCAGCACCGCCGCGGTCCCCAGCAACTTCGAGTAATTGGCGATCTCGGCCGGCGTGAAACCCATGTCGACATAGAAGACGCCGGTCATGCGACCGATCACCGCCTCGCCGAGCTTGAATACGAGCACGAAAGCCAGCACCAGCCAGGCATGGGGTCGGCTGAGGAACTCCCGAAATGGATCGATCAGGGTGCGCCTTAGACGCGCGCCCCAGGTCGTCAATGCGGTATCGACAGCGGCGACCTGTGCCGATATCGCCGGCTCACCGGCCAGCCACAACACCAATGGGCCGATCAGCAGCACGCAGCCGACCAGAACATAGGCCTGCGGCCAACCAATCAGACCAGACAGATGCAGCACGGTGAAACTACCGACCATGGTCGCGCCGACTTGCCAGCCGATGGTGGCCATCGCAGAACCGGCCGCGTATTCGTCGGGTTTCAGGTACTCGACGCGGTAGGCATCGACGACGATGTCCTGGCTGGCCGAGAGCACCGCTATCGCGCCGATCAGAAACACCAGCCCGCGCAAATCGCCGACCGGATCAAGACCGAGGACAGCGGTCAGAGCCGCAACCAGACCAAGCTGGAACAGTACGATCCACGAACGCCGCCGGCCCAACCTGCCCAGGCCCGGCAGACGCAAGCGATCGAGCAGCGGCGCCCACAGGAAGTTGATCGCATAGACCAGACCGATCAGGCCAACCAGCCCGATGTCGGTCCGGGACAGACCGTATTCGCGCAGCCAGATCCCCAAGGTGCCGGTGATCAGGCCGTTGGGCAGGCCCGAACACACCCCGAGCAGGAATACCACCGCCATGCGCCGATTGAAGTAGACCCGGCCAGCATCGGCCCAGGCTTGCAAGCTGCCGCGGCTCAAGACCGGAAGCCCGCGCCGCGGCCGACGAGCAATCCTGGCTCATAGTCGACGATATACGGTGCATGATCGGAAAAGAAGCGCTCGCGGTAGATCGAACAGCCGCGCAGACGCTCGCGCAGCGACGGCGATGCCAGCTGATAGTCGATGCGCCAGCCGACGTTGTTGGCTCGGGCGCTGCCGCGATTCGACCACCACGTGTACTCGACAGCATCCGGTCGCAACTCACGAAACGTGTCGAGCCAGCCGCGGCGTTCGATCAATCCGTTTATCCAGTCCCGCTCTTCGGGCAGACAGCCGGAGTTCTTCTGGTTCGAACTCCAGTTCCTGATGTCCAGCGCCGAGCGAACGATGTTCCAGTCGCCACAGACGATGTAGTGGCGGCCGCTGGCCAGAAACTCATCCAGGATCGGCTCCAGCCACGCCATGCAGCGGAACTTGAACTGTTGCCGCTCGTCGCCCGACGAGCCGGACGGAAAATACAGCGAAACCACGCTCAAATCGCCGTAGCGAGCTTCCAGATAGCGCCCCTCCTCGTCGAACTCGGCCCAGCCCAGACCGGTGCGAACTTCGTCCGGCTCGTGCCTGGTGTAGATCGCGACACCGCTGTAGCCCTTCTTGGTACTGGCGTCGCGGAACAGACACCGGTAGCCGTCGGCGATACAGGGGCCGCCGGCCAGCTGGTGCTCCTGAGCCTTGGTCTCCTGCAGACACAGGACGTCGGCGTCCTGGCCGACAAACCAGTCGAAAAAGCCCTTGCTGACGGCGGATCGGATGCCATTGGCGTTGAAGCTGATGATACGCATAGGGGTCGGATCGGCAACGGGACAGGCCATGGGGCAGTCATGATGACCGGAATTGCGGACCAAATCACGCCGCGATCCTGTTCACAGCTCGTCAGATTCTGACGCGCTCGGTCATACTTCGCCCGAACCCGCCACCTCGTCCATTCGTCTCATGCCGAGCCCGAGCCAACGCCAGTTTCTCGACACCGCCCTCGCCTGCCAGGCTCTGCGCTTTGGCGAGTTCCAGCTGAAGTCCGGGCGTAGCAGCCCATATTTCTTCAATGCCGGGCTGTTCAACAACGGGGCGGCACTGGATTGCATCGGTTGCTGCTATGCACAAACCCTGGTCGAATCCGGACTCGCGTTCGACATGCTGTTCGGCCCCGCCTACAAAGGCTTGCCGCTGGCCACGGCGCTGGCGATTGCGTTGCAACGCGATCATGGCCGCAACGTGGCGGTCGCTTTCAACCGCAAAGAGGCGAAAAACCACGGCGAAGGCGGCGTCCTCATAGGCGCGCCGCTGCAAGGCCGGGTCTTGATCGTCGACGACGTGATCACCGCCGGCACCGCGATCCGTGAGTCGATCACGCTGATCCGGGCCGCCGGCGCCGAGCCCTGTGCGGTGCTGATTGCGCTGGACCGGCAGGAGCGCGGTCAGGGCGAATGCTCGGCCGCCGACGAAGTGCGCCGTGATCTGGGTCTGCCGGTATTCGCAGTGGCGACCCTGGCCGACCTGCTCGACTACAGCGCCGACCGGCCGGATCTGGCCGGACAAGCATCACGGCTGGCGGCCTATCGGGATCGCTACGGCTGCTGAGCTACGTTTCGACCTAAGTTGGCACGCACCTTGCTGGTATTCGTGCATGAACCAGCCAACCTCACCCCTCCGCTCCCTGCTCCTGCCAGCGCTGGCTCTGCTGCTGGCGCTGCCCGCAACCGCGCAAGGCACGCGCGTCTACAAGTGGCAGGACGAGCACGGCAATGTTCATTACAGCGACCGGATGCCGGCGAGCCAGCTGGCCAACAACCGGCAGGTACTGAACCGTGACGGCATTCGCATTCGTGAGCTGGATCCGCCGCCGACTCCGGTCTCTGAAGATCCTGCCGCGGAACGCAGCGGCGGCCTCAGAAGCGCACAGCAGGACATGGCCCTGGTGATCAGTTTCGAGAACGAGAACGAACTGCGCCGCTCTCATGAAGAGCGTCTGGGCCTGATCCGCAGCGGTCTGGCACTGGCCCGCTCCAATGCTGACAAGTTGAGCGCCTCGCTGACCGAGCAGGAAGCCCATGCATCGGGCGTGCCGCAGCTGCCGCTGAACGTGCAGGAGCGACTGGAACATACCCGGCGCATGCTCGCCGAGCAGAACGACGAGATCGCCAAGCTGGAAGTGCGCTACGACAACCTGCTGCTGCAACAGAGTCGGGAATTGCAGCGCTACCGCGAGCTCGCAGGCACTCGCTGAACAGGCGCAGGCCGGCTGGTTTTACAAGGTTCGCTGAGCAACCGGAGATCGATCCGGCCAATCGGCACCAGGCGCGCGATGCGGGGAGGCATCGCGACCGCGCACCGGGATAGTGTGCGCGTACAGATCCGGCGCTTCCAAGCGGCGTTGGATCGAGGGATCACCAGGGCAGGGACGCCCTGGCCCTCATTTTCGTCAGGTTCTGCCTCAGAACGGCAGTTTCAGTCCAGAATCGACAGCCAGCAGACGCTCGCGAAACAACGCCTGCACCCGCGCCAGTGCAGCCTCGTTGTCCGCATCGAAGCGCAGAACCAGGCTCGGCGTCGTGTTCGAACAACGCACAAGACCCCAGCCATCCGGCCAGTCGGCGCGAACACCGTCGATCAGACTGACCTGGGCACCTTCGAAACGCGCTTCGGCACGAAAACGCTCGATGAAGGCGTAGTGCTCGCCCTCGACCATGGCGATCTTCAACTCGGGCGTGCTGACCCCCTTCGGCAGTCCGGAAAGTATCTCGCCCGGGGGCCGCGGCTGTGCCGCCAGCAACTCCAGCAAGCGGGCACCAGCGTACAGGCCATCGTCGAAACCGTACCATCGCTCCTGGAAGAAAAAGTGGCCACTCATCTCGCCGGCCAGCGGTGCATTCTCGATCTTCATCTTCGCCTTGATCAACGAATGTCCGGTCTGCCACATCAGCGGCCGACCGCCGGCCCGCTCGATCTCGGTAGCCAGATGCCCGGTGCACTTGACGTCGTAGATCACCGTGCCGCCGGGCACCCGGGACAGAACGTCGCGTGCGAACAACATCAGCAGCCGATCTGGATAGATGACCTCGCCGTCCGCGGTCACCACACCGAGTCGGTCGCCGTCGCCGTCGAAGGCCAGGCCGAGATCGGCGCCAGTGCGGGCAACCTCGGCGATCAGGTCCTGGAGATTGTGCGGATCGCCGGGGTCCGGGTGGTGGTTCGGAAATCGTCCGTCAACCTGGCAGAAAAGCGGCACGACCTCGGCGCCGATGCCCTGGTACAGCCGCTCGGCGACGATCCCGGCGATGCCGTTGCCGGCGTCGGCGACGATCTTCAGCGGTCTGGCCAGCTGGATATCACCGACGATGCGCTCGACATAGGCCGACAGCACATCGATCGTGCGCAGGCTGCCGCGCCCGTCGACGAACCGCCCGCTCTCGATGCGCTCGCGTACTGCCTGGATTGCCGCACCGGACAGCGTCTCGCCACCGAGCATGATCTTGAAACCGTTATAGTCCGGCGGATTGTGGGAGCCGGTCACCATGACGCCGCTGCCGGTCCGGTGTACGTGGGTGGCAAAGTACAGCGCCGGGGTCGGCACGGCGCCGAGATCGAGCACTTCGAGACCGCAATCAACCAGACCGCGCGCGGTCGCCGCCGCCAGTTGCGGGCCAGACAGGCGCCCGTCGCGGCCGACGCAGAACCGGTCCAACCCGGCTTCAACCGCCTGCGAGCCCAGCGCTCGACCGATCAAGTACGCGGTCTGCTCGTGAATACTTTTGCCGACGACGCCGCGAATATCATAGGCGCGGAAGATGCTGGGATCGAGGGCAACATGATCAGTCATTCGAAGCGTACTCCTGGGTGCAATGTTGACCGTGGTTGCGGCAGCAACGCTGTCGCAGCACACGGCATTTGAGCCGGTTCTATCGCCCGGTGTGACCGAAGCCGCCGTCGGCGCGGGCGCTGGCTTCGAATGCGTCCACCCGCGCGAACTCAACCCGCACGATTGGCAAGAACACAAGTTGCGCAACACGATCGCCAGGCTCGACCGTGTACGGTTCTGCGCTGCGGTTCCACAGCGATACCATCAGCGGCCCTTGATAGTCGGCATCGATCAGGCCGGTGAGATTGCCGAGCACGATGCCGTGGCGGTGACCCAGGCCCGAACGCGGCAGAATCACCGCGCACAACTGCCGATCGCCAATGTGAATGGCCAGACCCGTCGGGATCAGTTCCGACGCGCCTGGCACCAGGGTCAATGCCTGGTCCAGACAGGCGCGCAGATCCATTCCGGCGCTGGCTGCGGTGGCGTAGTCCGGCAACGGCCAGCAATCCCCGATGCGCGGGTCGAGAATTCTCAACTCGACTGGCCTCATGCGTCGGCACCCGGCGGCAATCGGCGCGCGATCTCCTCGAGCAGCCGAAACGCCAGCGTGTTCTTGTCGGCCTGACCCAGATCGATACGTTCGCCCGCTGCCGTGAACAGCAGCAGTGCATTGTTCTCGACCTCGAAACCGCAACCTTCGCCAACCCGGTTCGCGGCGATCAGGTCCAGACGCTTGCGCTCCAGCTTGCCGCGGGCGTAGATTTCCAGATCATCGGTCTCGGCGGCGAAGCCGACCAGGAACGGCCGTTGTGCCATCGCCCCCAGCTCGGCCAGAATGTCCGGCGTACGTTCCAGTTCCAGCGTCAGGGTCGGCGCCGACTTCTTGAGTTTGCCAGCAGCGATCTCGCGCGGCCGGTAGTCGGCGACCGCGGCGGCGCCGATATAGACATCGGCGACCGCCACCTCGGCAAATACGACATCGCGCATGTGGCTGGCGCAGCGGACGTCGAGGCGCCGAACCCGCGGCGGTGTCGGCAGACTGACCGGCCCGGCGACCAGCACGACCTCGGCGCCAAGATCGGCAGCGGCGCGTGCGACCGCGAACCCCATCCGGCCGGAACTTCGATTGCCTAGAAAACGCACCGGATCGATGTCCTCGAAAGTCGGACCGGCACTGACTACGATGCGGCGCCCGCGCAGTGGCGCGGCCTGTGCCGCGGCCAGTGCAGCGACGATCTCCGTCGGCTCCAGCATTCGCCCCGCGCCGGTCTCGCCGCACGCCTGTTCGCCACTGCCCGGACCGAGCACACGGGCACCGCGATCGATCAGCGTCGCGACATGATTCTGAGTCGCCGGATGTGCCCACATCAGCTGGTTCATTGCTGGCGCCAGCAGCACCTGGGCCTGGGTTGCCAGCGCCAACGTAGTCAACAGATCATCGGCCAGTCCCAGCGCAAGTCGGGCTATGGTGTCGGCACTGGCCGGCGCGATCAGCAAGGTGTCGGCCCAGCGCGCCAGCTCGATATGGCCCATCGCCGCTTCCGCATGCTCGTCCCACAGCGAGCTGCGTACGGGCTGCCCGGACAGGGCCTGAAAGGTCGGCGCGCCGACGAAGCGCAGCGCATTGGCGGTCATCACGACCCGAACCTCGGCACCAGCCTCGCGCAGGCGGCGCACCAGGTCGGCGGCCTTGTACGCGGCGATGCCACCGCAGACGCCGAGCAGGATGCGCCGGCCGCTCAACTCCGCCATGTCGGAAAAATCCTGGGCATAAAGACGCAATAGCTTAGCCGAAAGCCGGCGCGGTTCCGATGTCGTGCCTGGGGCCACCGGCAACAATACCGCCATGACCATTCAAGATTGGCCGATCGAGGAACGACCCCGGGAGAAGCTGCTGGCGCGCGGCGCCAGCGCTCTCGGCGACGCCGAGCTGCTGGCGGTACTGCTGCGTACCGGCATCCGTGGCCTGGACGCTGTGGCGCTGGCGCGCAGACTGCTGAAGGATTTCGGCGGCCTGCGCGGTTTGCTGAACACCGCCCAACCCGACTTGCTGAAGGCGCCTGGACTCGGTATCGGCAAGACCTGCCAACTGCTTGCCTGCCTGGAACTCGCCCGCCGGCACCTGGCCGAGGACCTGGCACGCGGGCCGGCGATGCTGAATCCCGCCGACAGTGCCGAGTACTTGAAAGCGCGTCTGCGCGATTATCCGTACGAGGTCTTTGCGGTCCTGTTCCTGGATACCCGCCATCGACCCATCGCCTGCGAAGAACTGTTCCGCGGCAGTATCGATGGTGCCGCGGTGCATCCGCGGGAAGTCGTGCGACGGGCGCTGGCACACAATGCCGCAGCGGTCATCCTCGCGCACAATCATCCATCCGGCGTCGCCGAACCAAGCCAGGCCGATCGCTTGATCACCCGCCGGCTGCAGGAGGCGCTGACGTTGATCGAGGTCCGCGTGCTCGATCACCTGATCATCGGCGATGGCGCGCCGGTGTCGCTGGCCGCGCGTGGCTGGGTATGAACCCAAGCGCTTGGACCAAATAACGTAAGGCCCGGTTGTTGTTCACAACCGAGCCTTACGGTCTACCCACGCGTAGACGATGTCAGCTGGTTACTTCTCACCGAGCGGGAAGATCCAGCCTGCGGTCCAATCTTCACTGCCGTCGAACGCGCCGATGTACTCGACCTGCTCAAAGAAGTCGTCATCCGGCACCTGGCCTCCGGTAAGCAGCGGCGAGCCCGGCAGCGGCATGAAGCCGTCCAACATCGGGTCGCCGATGCGATTGTCGGTACCGGAATTCCAAAGGTTGGCCGCCGCGGTGCCTTCCAGTTCGCCTGCGCCGCAGCTGCCGATGAACGAATTGTTGATCTGCAGCTCGGTACCGATCAGCGCGGCGGTCGCGTCATCGGGAATATTGAGGCAGTGATCGGCGAAGTCCGTGATCACCATGTTGTGGTGGATCCCACCCGATCCGCGACGGATGCGCGCGCCTTCATTGCCCAACGACGAGCCGATCAGAGTCAGGTTCGAGAATACGGGGATCGTGCGCGGCTGGGCATTCGGTGAACCCTGATCGTTGTCGCACTCGATGCCGTTGCTGTCACCGCCCTGGTCACCGTTCTCCGAACCCTGCCAGTTCAATGCAAACTGCAGCTTGCCTTGATAGCCGTCATCGCAGTCGAAGGCGTCGTCGCCGACTTGGGAAGCAACCAGGTAGCGTCCGTTTACGGTGCCGCCGAACCACTCGAAACCGTCGTCCAGACCGCCGTGAACCTGGACGTACTCGATGGTCGTGCCGGCGCCGACGCCGTTCAGGGTCAGACTATTGAGTTCTTCGTTGTCGCGAATGACTTCGCCCGCCCAGAGGATACGGACGTAGCGCAGCACGCCGCTGTTGTCATCCGGGTCGTTGCCACCGAAGCGCAGTTCCGGAATCGCCTCGAACGCGCAGCCCAGCTCTTCGGTCGACTCGTTGCAGTTCGAGTAGCCGTTCAGCACCACACCTGCCCACGAACCCGGTACCGGCTCAGGGCCGGTGAACGTGATCGGCTGGCTACGTGTACCCTCGGCGAAAATCTTGCCGCCGGCCTTGACCGCCAGGAAATCCGGAACCGGCGTAGCACCGCCTTCCAGGGTGACGCCCGGGGCGATGTTCAGAACACCGCCGTCCTCGACGAACACGGCGCCGTTGATGATGTACTTTTTACCGGCCGGAAGCGTAAGGGTGCCGGTGATCGCATTCGGCAATGCGCAGTCGTCGCCTTGGGCGGTGGTACCCGCCGGACACTGCTGCACGACTGCCTCACACTCGCCACCAATACCGTCGAAGGGCTGCAGCTGATACGTGGTCGCCGGCAGGCCCGCCCCGGAGTCCGGAAGCAGATCCAGGGTGATGCTGGTGCAGCTGTTGACCGTGATCGTGGCATCACCGATCGCTTCGATTGATACGGCCGCGGGATCGTGACTGTCGCCGAACCTGCCGCCTTCGGTGCGACCAATCTGGGCGCTGATGACACTCGTCGTATTGCTGACCGGGCCGGATTGCACAGTCACCCAAATTGGTGCGCCTGCGCTGTCGAACGTGTACAGCGCCATGAAGAAGACGCCCTGCCCTTCCCCTGCCGGGATGTAGTCGACGAGGGCGCCGCGACCGGACTGGTCAGGATTCCACCAATGGCCATCCAGCTCGTTGGAGAGAAGCACCTGAGCGCTCGCGGAAGTGGCCAACAGGCCGAGACATAGGGCCGCAGGCATCGGCCGGCGGAGGAATCTGAACATGGATATCACCTCTTGTGACAGTTGGTCGAAATTCGATGTCGGCAGGATTCGGATGAACCAGCTCAACGTGGAGGCTACCGAGCAAAGATGACAAGACGATTTCAGTTTCGCGACAGTCGTGTACCGAGCGCTGCGGAGCTACCACGACCATTCGAGCGACAACGTGATGTCACGCCCCTTGTCGTAGCTGCGCGTGAGCCGGCCGCCCTGACTGAACTCCACTGCCTCGCCCAGCAGATTGCGCAGCCGCAGCTTGAATTTCCAGTTGTCGGCAAACTTCTGGCCGTAGACAAAATCGAGCTGGTGCAAGGGAAGCTCGTACACATCCGGGAGGTCGCGCACGCCGACGCCGACGATGCGCTCGCCGATGACGTTGTACAGCAAGGTCGCCTCGAGTCTGCCGTCCGGGTGCTGGTATCCGACCTGGAAATTGAACACATACGGCGACTGTCCCTGCAACGGCCGGTTGTCGGTGGTCTGGATGCCGATGATTCCGTCGCCCAGGGTCACCTCCGAGCGGATCCGGGCGTAGTTGAATCCGATGTAGACGTCCTCCCAGGGCAGACGGCCGGCCCAACTGCGATCGAACCATTGCCAATTCCGCAAGTCGCCCAGGCTCTTGTAGTAGTCGATTTCGAATCCGTAGTTGGTCGCCGCCTCCGCGTTCCTTGGCTCCAGTAATTCTCCCGTGCCCGGCACCCGAACGATCTCGATCGGATCGGCAAACTCTTTCAGGAATGCCGCGAACGACAGCAGCTCGGTGTCGGAGAAGTAGTATTCCCAACGCAGATCATAGTTGCTGATCTGGGCCTGGATCAGTTCCGGGTTGCCCTGGGTGGTGACGTCGGTCAGGGGATCGGTGAACGGCGAGCGTGTCAACTCTCTGAAATCAGGTCTGGACAAGGTGCGGCTGAACGCGGCCCGGACCTGAGCGCGGTCGCTGTACGACCAGGTGAACGTCGCTGCCGGCAGACGATCGCTCTCATTGATCGCTCCGATATCCGGGGTGGCGATGGGATTGAATGGCTGCAGCGTGCTGACCGTCAGGTCGTTGTCCTCCTGGCGAACACCGATATTGAGGCGGTACCTGTCACCGTGCAGCAGGTCGGCCATCAGGTAGCGACTATCAAGTCGCTGCTCTGCGGTATAGACGTCGGTCGGTTGAAAGGCGTCGCTCAAGGTCACGAAGCGAGGATCCAGACCGATGTACGGAGGCGAGAAGATTTCCTCGATCTCGTTCAGAGCGCGCAACTCCGTGCTGTTGCCGATCTGGAACCGATAGCGTCGGATCGAGGATTCTCGATCCCGTTCCAGCAGACCGTAGCCGGCGCTGAGCCGAAGCGACCAATGTGTTCCGAACTCGAACGGCATCGATACGCCGATCGTCGCCTCCTCACTGGCATCGTCCAACTGGGCCGAGCGCTGGTTGTTGCCGTTGCTTCCGCGGACCAGACCCCAGCCCTGACCGGGACGTTGCTCGTACCGATAGGATCTAGTATTCGGCTCGAAGCGAGAAGCATTGGTCCGCGTGTACTGCCAGTCCAATGCCAAATCGCGCCATTGCGGAAACGAGTGCTTACCCGAGAACTGGCGCGAACGGAGTTCGTTCTCTACCCACTCCAAGGAGTACTTCTGGATCAGATCGCCAGGAGCAGCTTCGTAGCCTTCGTCGACGCGGGTATCGTCGCTGGTCTGTCGCAGCATCAGCAGTCCGGCGTTGATCGAGTGATGCTCGAGGAGTTCGGCGCCGACGGTCAGGTAGGCACTGCTGTCGATGGACCGCTCCGTTCGGGTGCGGGAAAACACCTCGGTGGGCTGGTCGTATAGTTCGCCTGTGTTGCTGTCGATAGAGACCTTGATGAAATCGTCTTCGCGCTGGTCCCACTGGTGCGAGTGACGCAGTGAAGCGTTGTAGCCGAACCGAAACACGTCATCGCCAAAGGAATCGCCCACGCCCAAGGAAAGGGACGCGTTCGGATCCAGTTTGCGCTCGTACTGGTTGTACCCCTTCGCCGCCAGTTCGTTGGCCAGCCGCACTCTTTCGTCGGGCGGGTTGTCGGCGAAGCGGCCGACCAGCAATGCGTCCGGAAACGCCCGTGTGCCGTCGTCGCGGCCGAGCCAGTCGCGGCTGCCGCCTGCGTAGGAAAGCCCATTCGTGCCCGTGGTGCCTTCGGCGTAGGCAAGTGAAGCCGCGACCTTGGCCTGCAGGCTCTTTGGAAACGACTTCGTGCGCAGCTGCACGGTGCCGCCTCCGAACTCGCCGGGCATATCGGCCGAGTAGGTCTTCTGGACACCGATGCCTTCGAGGACCTCGGTCGGAAACAGATCCAGCGGTACCACTCTCCGTGTCGGGTCCGGCGACGGAACCTGGGCGCCGTTCAACAGGGTGCTCGAGTAGCGCTCACCAAGCCCTCGCACGAAGATGAACTTGCCATCGATCAGGGTCAGGCCGGTGACGCGTCGAAGCGCGGCCGCGGCATCGGAATCGCCAGCGCGAGAAATCTGTTCAGCGCCGAGGAGTTCCAGTACCTGCGCCGATTCGCGCCGCTCCTCGACCAGGGACGCGAGCGAGCCTTCGACATACGGTTCGAGCACGACGAACTCGGGCAGCTCGATTCCGGCCGGCGTCAGTTCGATCTGGCGACTCACCGTCTGTTCGGACTCGATCGCGATGCCGTCGAAGCTTCGAGTATCGTAGTTCGCTGCGATCACCGACAACGAATAGCTGCCCGGGGCCAACTCGGCGCTGAAACGACCATCGGTATCGGTACGGATGTCGAGCGCGGTACCGCTGATGAAGACACGGGCGTTCGCGACTGGGACGCCGCCTTCGCTGCTGACGACAAGGCCGGAAACCGTCCCCGGCGGACCCGCCGGATGCTGCGTTGCTTCGGCTTCGGTAGGCACCGGCTGGCCGGCCTCCGAGCTTTCATACTGTACATGTGCCGGCGAGCCACCCTGCAGGCTGGCGATCAGTTCGGCGCGTTCGCCCTCGGCGAAGTCCAGCTCCAGCCGCAGCACATCACGACCGTCGCTGCGCAGGATCAGTTCTCGGCTGCCGGCCGGCACACTGAGCACGACACTGCCATCATGATTGGTACGACCCTGGACATTGCCGTCGATCCAGACCTCGGTGCGCGGCACCGGCCGGCCCTGGTCGAACACGACGACCGACAACGCGGCAGAATCGGCGGCGAGAGCCAGGCGAATGCTGGCAGCCAGCACGGCGAAGGTGAGCACGGTCTTGTTCATCGGATCAGGCGCATTTCCAGCGTTCGGCGTCGCAGTCGGCCATCAAGCGACGCAGCTCGGTGGCCTTGCGGAACAGGTCGGCCCGAGTCAGCGCCTGCAGGTGGACTTCGGCATCCTCGTAGCGCCCGCTGCGAAACAGCGCATAGGCCAACGCATAGCGGATGTCCTCGTCGCCGAGCAAACGTGCGCGCTGCAGCGCATCCTCCATGCCGGCGACCTGGTCGTAGCGGCGCAGCTCAAGAAGGATGCCGACCCGCTGTTTCAACTTCTTGTCGACCTCGACGACACGGGCATTGAGGTGCAGTGCACGCTGACTATGACCGGCGCGCCGGAACAGCTCGGCGCTTTCCGCCAGCAGACTGGGCTCGCGCTCGGCAACGTTGGCCAACAGTTCGGCCGCCGCCAGCGGCTGACGCTTGTCCAGCCAGGCCTGGGCAAGCGCCTTGGTCAGGTTGTCGTTATCGGGGTATTGCAGCCGGCCAACCTCCAGGAAGCGGATTGACTCGTCGTAGCTGCCGGTCCGGCGCAAGGCGGTGCCGATCGCCAGGTAGTCGTCGGCGCGAGCTTCGGCGCGCTGCAGATAGGCCATTCCGGCACGTGCGGCCTCCTGGAACAGCCCGGCATCGATCAGGTAGAACAAGGTCCGGCGCAGAAAGCTGGTATTGGCCGGAAACCGCGCGCTGGCCTCGGCCAGGGTGTCGAAGGCCTGCTGCTTCCGGCCGAGCAGCCAGTTGGCATGCGCTCGCATGTTCCACGCGCCAGCAATCGTATCGAGCTGGTCGCCGGCTCGATCCAGAGTCGCGATTGCCCGTTGGTGATCGTCCTGCGCAAAATACGCTTGCGCCAGATACAGGTAGACCAGGCCGTCAGCGATCCCGAAGCCCTCGTCGCTGTCCCGACGCTCACCGGCGGCACGCGCGGACAGAATGCCCTCGCTGGACTCGATCGCACGCTCGAACGCCTCCGCCGCCGCCGGAAGATCGTTGCGATTCTGCGCGATCAAAGCGCGCAGCGTGTGATAGCGCGTCCAGTCGAAACGGCGATCACGCTCGGCACGATCAAGGCGAATGCCGTCGAGCACGTACTCGGCGCGATCGGTCAGACCGTCGGACAGCAGCAACGCCGCCAACGGCAGCGGCTCGAGATCGGGATAGTCCGCGATCAGCGCGTTCTCGTTCGCCGAGGCATCGACCCGCGGCAGCGAATCGTCCTGAGCCCAGACCGTCGCCACCATCGACAACGCAGCAATACAGCTCAGCAATGCCCATCGACCTCGACGGGCTGCAAATCTCGTGTTCGAACCCAGCGTCGAGAGTTCGACGTCCCGGAGTTCATCGCTCTGGACCCCGTACTCGATCGCTAGGAGCCTGCGCATTGCCGGCGCGTGATTCATTGATTATCCCAGATCAAAGCGCACGCGCTGGCGTGCCCACACGCGCACGCTCTCACCGCGATAGCTGGCCGGCTCGAAGCGCCAGCGCTGGACGCCGGCGATCGCGGCATCGTCAAACACGCCGGACGGCTGCGACTCCAGCACCCGTACCTGTTCAACCTGACCGGTCGGCCCAATCAATACCGACAGCATCACGTAACCGGTAACGCCCTGGGCCTTGGCTCGCGCCGGGTACGGAATCGGCATCTGTGCAAGCGGCCGCGGCGGCTGATCGACCGCGTCGTCGCTCATCACCAGATCGCGACCATCGTCGAGCAGGCCACCGGCGAGATCGCCCAGGTCGCTGTCGTCGAAGCCGGGCAGGCCAAAGCTTAGACCGGGCAACATCGAAGAAAGATCGACGTTCGGTCTTGGCGCTTCCTGGCGCCGCCGCGGTGGCGGTTTGCGCTCGATCTCCTGCTTCTTTGGTGCCTCGCGGCGCTCGAATGCGATCGTCGCGCCGCTGTCGATCACTTCGTCACTGCGCCTGGCGGCGGCATTCATCAGCAGAATCAATGTGAACACCGACAGAGTACCGACCACGGCGAGCGCGAAACCGAACCGTTGGGCCTTATGGCGCATGGTCTCAACCCTCGCCGGCTTCACTGCGCGTGGCGACGCCGACATCATCGGCACCGGCCTGACGAGCCTGGTCGACAACCTCGACCAAGCGGCCGGCTGGCACCCCTTCGTCGGTGACGACCAGCACGGATTTTTGCTGCTGGCCCTGAAGCAGGTCGCGTACGCGCGAGGCGATCACCCAGACCCGCACCGGCTGCCCTTCCAGAAACACCTCGCCGGCCTTGTCGATGTACAGGCGCACGGCCTTGGTCGAGGCGATCGTCTGCGTCGCCGCACCCGGCCGCTCGATGTCGATCTGCATGTCCTTGACGAAGGTCGTCGAGACCATGAAGAAGATCAGCAGGATAAACACCATGTCGATCATCGGCGTCATATCGATCGCCGCTTCGGTGGCTTTCTTGTCGCGGAAGCGCATGACTCAGCTCGCTGTGTCGGAGGCGGCCGCCGGCGTGGTGCGTGCCGAAGCGACCAGGATGTCTTTCAGTTGCGCCAGATCCATCTCGATCTGGTTTTGACGCCGGTCCAGCATGCCCTTGGCCAGATAGCCTGGGATGGCGACCGCCAACCCCATCTGGGTCGTATACAGGGCCGTTGAGATGCCGGCGGCGATACCGCCACCCTGGGTGAACAGAACCATTTCCGCCAACGAATCGAAGGTCTCGATCATGCCGGTGACGGTGCCGAGCAATCCGAGCAAGGGCGCAATCGCGACCAGGGTTCCGATCAGCACGCGATGACGTTTGATGTCGCGCTGGAAGCCGGCAAAGGCCTCGTCGAGCACGCGACGCAGATCACGCGGGCGCTGCCCGCGAAGCGACAAGCCGCGAACGACGGCGGCATCGACAATACCGTCGACCTTGCCGCCGACGCCGCGCTCGTAGCGCGAAATCAGTACCCGGATGTTGCGATCCGAGCCGCGGCGCAGCAGCATCCAGCGCGTACCGATGCCGTACCACAAGGCAGCGGCGATCACCGCCAGCGGCAGCATGATCCACCAGCCGCCGGCCGCCAGGTATTCGCTGAGCTGCGCGATCATCACAGCAGGCCTTCGTGCGCGGCGCGTCGCCTAGGCGACGGCACCACGCTCCTCCTTGGCCAGGTTGGTCACCCGCAGCGCGGCGCGCTCGATATCGTCCTTGATCCGCTCCGACCAGCCCGACAACAGGTTTCCGATTAGCAGCAGCGGAATCGCGACGATCAATCCAAGCTGTGTCGTCACCAGGGCGATCGCGATGCCGCCGGACAGCAGTTTCGGATCACCGGTGCCGAAGTCGGTAATGATGTCGAAGGTCTCGATCATGCCGGTCACCGTGCCGAGCAGGCCGAGCAGCGGTGCGACTGCGGCGATCACCAGGATGATCGCCCCGAACCGGTTCAGACGTCCGGCCTCGTGCAGGATCGATTCGGAGACGATGTCCTCCAGATGATCCGGATCACGGTCGATGTTGCGCAGCGCCGCGGTCACGACCCGCGCCGACGATCCCTTGTTGCGCTTGGCGGCCTGAATCGCGTCGTCGAACCGCGATTGCTGCACCAGCGGCGTCACCGCTTGCATGACCCTTTCCGTGCTGGCGCCGGCCGAACGCAGGAACAACGCGCGCAGCAGGATGAACACCAACGCCAGCAAGCCCAGGGCGACGATGATCCAGCCGATCGTACCGCCGCTGTTGATCGTATCGACGACGCTCTTGACTTTCGGCGGTGTCGCGTCGGCGTTCAAGGACTCATAGACATAGGCATGCAGCACTTCAGGCGTACGACCATCGGCCAGGGCCTGGGCGGTTCCCGCATCCGACTGCGGCCACAGTTTGTAGCGGCCGGCACCGGCTGGCGCCAAGGCACCGCTGCCCTGATCGCTCAGTCCGAATGCAGCAACGTTTCCGTAGTGAAGAATCTGCCCCTGCACCTCGGCGCCATCGGCCAGGAAGAACACGCCGGGCTCGCGACGTAGACCGGACAGCCGGCCCAGCGTCTGCACCCCGGCTGTGAACAGTTGCTCGAGGCGGACGTCGTCGCTGTGCTGATCACCGCGCGCAGACAGATCCACGCCGAGGCCGGCCAGGGTACTGCCGGCCTGCTCGTAGGTCGCAGCGAGCAGGCCGGTGTTCTCTTCGTTCGAGATCGTCTGCTCTTCGGCCTGAACCACCTGCTGAGCGATCTGATCGGCGGCAGCACGGGCGCCGAGCAGACGCGATTCCAGCTGGCTCAGCTCACGTTCCAGTTCCGATCGACTGCGTTCAAAATCGCCCTGAGTGCGCGCCAGGCTCGTTTGCAGCTCGCGCTTCTGGGCTTGCAAGAATGCGTGCTCGCGTCGATAGGCATCCTCGACCGAAACCCGCACCGGCTCGGCTACCGGAACGCTTGCCGGTGTCGAACCCGACTGCTCCTGGGCGGCAACGGTGAATGCGGCCTGACAGGTGACCAAGGCCGCGGTCAACATCATGATGCGACGGATCATTGCCCACCTCCGGCCAACGGCAGCTCGAACCAGCCCTGGCGAATCTGCTTGCGATAGGCATCGAACAGGTTGGCGATCCGGGTACGATCTACGCTGTTGCCGACCTCGACGTAGCGCCAGCCCTCGCCGGTCTGCACCAGCCGGCCGACACGGCCGTCGCTGCTGCGGAAATACAGGAGCATGTTGCCGACCTTGGCGACGTCAGCGAGCACACGCTCGCCGTCGAGATCGATGGTCTGACTGAAGATGCCGTTCTCGCGGGTCAGGCGCAGCTCGTCTTCGACGAAGGCCCAGATCTGGTTTGCGGCCCGATGCGGCGGCACCGTGTCGCCATCGATCCGAGCTCGCAACTCGGCCAGCGCCGCCCGCCGCTCGTCCTGCTTGAAGGGCAAGGTGGCACGAATGTGACCGTCGATCGCATCGACCGCGGCGAGCAGCACCGGCTTCAGTTCCGCGCCCTCGACGCCAGCGTCGGCAAGCCGTTCGCGCGCCTGCGCCAGGCGCTCCTGCTGCTCTCGTGCAGCCAGATTCTGTCGATCCACCTGCGCCTGCAGCTCAGCGCGCTGTGCGCTGAGACCAGCCAACGTGGTCCTGGCCTCCTCGCGCGCCAGTTCCAACTCGCTATTCAACTGCTCGACTTCGGCGCGCAGGGTCACCAGTCCCTGAGCGAGGGTCTCGGCTTCCTGAGCCGAGGCAATGACGGTCAGCTGCGCAAGCGCGAACGCGCTCAGCCAGCGTATGACAGGGCGAGGCATGCAAAGATTCTCCGGGCGATCGGGAGACCGCGGACAGACGGCCAACGCGAGGCAGTCTATGTCGCTACGGTTGCAGTTCTATGACAGTCGCGCCATGACCTTGACTCCGGTCCGCGACGGTATTGCCACGCCCCTCAGGAACCGCCGGGGAGGTAATACGTCGGCGCTCCCGGCCCGACCGGTAGCCCGAGCACGAACACCCAAAGGAAAAAGAACGATGTCCACACCAGAAAGAACACCACCGAATACGGCAGCATCATCGCCACCAGGGTGCCGATCCCGAGCGTACGCTGATAGCGTGCGGCAAAGGCCATGATCAATCCGAAGTAGCTCATCATCGGTGTGATCACGTTCGACACCGAATCACCGATCCGGTAGGCGGCCTGGATCACTTCCGGGCTGTAGCCGACCAGCATCAGCATCGGAATGAAAATCGGCGCGGTGACCGCCCATTGCGCCGAAGCCGAGCCCAGGGACAAATTGACCATCGCGCAGATCATGATGAAGAACAAGAACACCAGCGGCCCGGTCAGGCCGATTGCCTCAAGCATGCCGGAACCGAGCACCGCCATGACCTGGCCAAGCTGGCTCCAGTTGAAGAACGCGACGAACTGGGCCGCAAAGAACACCAGCACGATGTACAGCCCCAGGGTACTCATCGATTTCGCCATCGCGTCGATGACATCGCGATCGGACTTGAACGTGCCGACGGTCCAGCCATAGACGATGCCTGGAATGGCAAAGAACACCGAGACCAGGACGACAATGCCGGTCAGGAATGGACGCATGCTCTGCAAGGTGTCGTCGACGCCCGGCAGGCGCAGCGGCGCACCGGACGGCACGACCAGGATCGCGATGATCGCGCCGACCACCAGCGCCGCGATGCCGGCGTTGCGCAGACCGCGGCGCTGTTCGGCAGACAAGGGGTCGAGGCTGACCTTCGGCACGTCCTCGCTCATCAGCGAAGGGTCGTAGCGGCCGAGCTTGGGCTCGACAATCTTCGCGGTGACGAACCAGCCCATCGCCGTGACCAGGAAGGTACTGACGAACATGAAGTACCAGTTGACCGCCGCATGCACCTCGTAATCGGGGTCGATCAGGCGCGCCGCTTCCTGAGTGATGCCCGATAGAAGTGGATCGACGGTGCCGATCAGCAGGTTGGCGCTATAGCCGCCGGAGACGCCGGCGAAGGCCGCGGCCAGGCCGGCCAGGGGATGCCGACCAAGGGCATGGAAAATGGCGGCCGCCAGCGGGATGACGACGACGTAGCCCATCTCCGATGCGGTGTTCGAAAGCACGGCAGCGAATACGACGACGACGGTGACCAGGTTGCGCGGCGCACGCAGCACCAAGGTCTTGATCGCCGCCGCGAGCAGACCGGAGCGCTCGGCAATGCCGACCCCGAGCATCGCGACCAGGACGGTGCCAAGCGGCACGAAGCCGGTGAAATTCGTCACCACGCCGGTGACGATTCGGCGCAGACCCTCGGCGTCGACCAGACTGATGACCCGGATGATCCCGTCATCGCTACGGCCGACGGTGCCCTCCGGCCGCGGATCGCCGACGCTGACGCCGAACGCGGCGAGCACGGCGCTGAGCAGCAGGATGAACAATGACAGGATCGCGAACAGGGTTACCGGATGCGGCAACAGGTTGCCGGCCCATTCGACGAAATTGAGCAGGCGCGTGATGCGATTCGACTGCGGGCGTGGCTCGTCGGCTTCGCGCGGCGTTTCCGTCATTGACCTTGGGTTGGGCTTCGGCCCAAACAGTCTACCAGCCTGGGCCTGATCGATGCGTCGCGTGCAGCGTCGAGCTTGCTCGGCGCCGGCGCCAGATCCAGAGTCAGCGGCCTCACGACCGCAAAGTGCCGCAAGCTGCTGCTCTACTCGGCACCCGGCACTGGCAGTAGAATCGCCGACCGCCCCGAACCGCCGCCGGACATGGACATGAGCACGACCGAACCCTCAGCGAACTCCGGACTGCGCGGCCGGATCGGCATCTGGATCGAATCCTCGCGCGTACAGGCCTTCATCATTGCCTTGATTCTGTTCAATGCCGTCACCCTCGGCCTGGAAACCTCCGAGCGCGCACTCGCCGCATGGGGCCATTGGCTGTACTGGGCCGACACCTTGGTGCTGGCAGTATTCGTGATCGAACTGCTGATCAAGCTATGGGCCTTCGGTCCGCGCTTTTTCCGCAATCCGTGGAACGTATTCGACCTGATCGTGGTGGCCATCGCCCTGATCCCGGCCTCCGGCCCGTTCGCCGTACTGCGTGCGCTGCGTGTTCTGCGCATACTGCGACTGATTTCGATGATGCCGCGCCTGCGCTTCGTCGTCGGCGCCCTGCTCACGGCCGTACCCGGCATCGGCGCGATCGGAGGATTGCTGCTGCTGGTGTTCTATGTTTTTGCGGTAATCGCGACCAAGTTGTTCGGCGCCTCGTTTCCCGACTGGTTCGGCACCCTGGGCGGGTCGCTGTACAGCCTGTTCCAGATCATGACGCTGGAAAGCTGGTCGATGGGCATCGTGCGCCCGGTGATGGAAGTCTATCCCTGGGCCTGGGCGTTCTTCGTGCCGTTTATTCTGATTGCGACGTTCACGATCCTGAATCTGTTCATTGCGATCATCGTCGACACGATGCAGACCCTGCACGAGGATGAGAAGCAGGAAACAGTCGAAACCATGCGCGCAATCACCCACGAGGAAGCCGAGGGCCTCGCCTCGGAAATCCGACAACTTCGTCGCGAAGTCGGCGAACTGCATACGATGCTCAAGCGTTGATGTCCATGATGGCAGGTCGGCGCCGGCAGACGAGCTTCAAAGTGGCGCGGCTGCCGGCTACAGTGCCGGTATGCCAATGAATTCGATTTCCCCGGGTCGTGTTGCGGCAATGCTGCTGGTGCTGTGGTTCACGCTGATGTGGCCGCTGGCGATTGCAGGCGCTGCCGATCAGCCGACGGTCGCTATCGAAGAAGTCGAGCCGCTCGACGACCCGCAGATCGCCGCCGAGTTCGAGGCCACTACCGCGCTGGACCAGGCAATGCAGCGCACGCTGGCCGCCCGATTCGCCCGTATTCCGGCGCTGTCCCATGTTCGCCCCGAGGTGACCGCAGGCGTGGTCACCCTGCGCGGCACGGTCACCGATGAACCCCGCCGACAGATCGCCGAGCAACTCGCACGCGCGCTGGACGGCGTAATCGCGGTCGACAACCGGCTGCAAATGGAAACCGCGCTGGACCGGCGTTTGGCGCCGGTGCTGGAGGAAGGGCTGGAACAAGGCCGGCATCTGTTCAACAGCCTGCCCCTGCTCGGCCTGGCACTGCTGATCGTCTACGCCTTCCATCGCCTCGGGCGCTGGCTTGCGCACCGACGTTGGCTGTTCCGGCGCGCCGGCAAGAACCCGTTTCTCGCCGACCTGATGCGGCAGGTGCTGAGTCTGGCGTTGACCGTCGCCGGAGCCCTGGTCGCGCTCGACCTGCTCGGCGCAACCGCCCTGGTCGGCGCCGTGCTCGGCGCCGCCGGTATCGCCGGTCTCGCCCTCGGCTTCGCGTTCAAGGATCTGGTCGAGAACTACATCGCCGGCATTCTGCTCAGCCTGCGGCAACCATTCGCGCCGAACGATCACGTCGTCATCGACGGCCACGAGGGCCGGGTCGCGGCGCTGACCTCGCGTGCGACGATTCTGATCACCCTGGATGGCAATCACCTGCGTCTACCGAACGCGCTCGTGTTCAAGGGCGTGATCCTGAACTATTCGCGCAACCCGACCCGGCGATTCCACTTCGACGTCGGCGTCAGCAACGAGGCCGACCTGAGCCAGGCTCGATCGGTCGCCATGCAGGCACTGTGCGACACCGACGGCGTACTTGAACACCCGCGGCCGGTTGCCCTGTTGCGCGCGCTGGCCGAGTCGACCGTAACAATGCGCTGCCTGGGCTGGGTCGACCAACGCAATTCCAGCTTCGGCCAGGTACAGAGTGAGGCGATTCGCCGGGTCAAAAAGCACCTCGAACAGGCCGGCATCGAACTGCCCGAGCCGATTCACCGCGTGCAATTGCTAACGGCCGGCTCCGTTCCAGAGACGCCGGCCACTGCCACGACCGCGGCGGAAGCACCACCCGCCGAGACCGAGTTACCGTCGAACGGCAGCGCCGGAATCGAACACCAGGTCGATGCCCAGGTCGCAGCCGAAGCCAAGGCTCAGGCCGGTCA
>CAZFUH010000020.1:0-21890 GCA_964522235.1 uncultured Rhodanobacteraceae bacterium | reverse complement strand
ACCTGCGCGAGCACCGGATGCTCAGCCCGCCAGGGCTGGAGCACGGCAGCAGCTTCGCCGACCCGTTCGCTGCGCAGGCGCCGGTCGAGCTCGCGGCCTAGGCAGTCGAGATCAAGCAGGCGCAGTCGCAGCAGCCGCATGCGCTCGCCACCGCGCTCGCGCTCGACGGCAATCGCGCCGGAGCGCTCCGCCAGTGCGATCCGGGCATGAAAGCGCTCGAAGGCATCCCACGACTCCAATCCGGCGTACTCGGGGCAACCGGTCGGGGTCATCGTCAGCGTCGGTACGGCCTCTCGACCACGCGATCGGGCATTCTCGCCGCGCTCGAACAGCCGCACCAGCGCGCGTTCGGCGGCCTCGCTCACGGGGCCGGGACCGGTTCGGGCGCATTGTCCGGCGTCGCTGCGCGCAGCCGTGCGATCTCTCGCTGCAGCAATTCCGGGTGTAGTTCGAACTGGTCGCTCGCAAGCAGTTCGCGGCCGGCGGCGGTGACGACGTTGTGCTCGACGTGCAACAGCGGACCATCGCGGAACAGTTCGATATAACTGTCGAGTACGCCGGTCAGCGTGCCCTGCGCCGTGTCGGGCGCGGCCAGGATCAGTTGCAGGCCGAGCGAGCGCAGGTAGTCGGTGGTCGCGCGGGCGTTCTGGGCGTCGATCTTGTCGCCGAACTCGTCGAGCATGATTACGCCCAGGCCGTTCCGCTGGCCATCGGTCTTGCCGTAGGCGGCGGCCAGGGCGGCGCCGGCGATGACGTACAGCGGCGCCCGATGCTCGCCGCCGGAACCCGAACGCATGCGCTCGCTGAGGGTGCCGATGACGGTGTCGTCCTGCTTGATCAGCACCTCGAAGTTGAAAAAACGCCGGTAGTCGTCCAGCGCCGAGGGCTGGCCGGCCTTGCCGGTGCCGTGGTCTTCAATGATGTCGCGGAACGCCGCCGGCACTTCGCCGGCGCTGCCGAACAAGGTGTCGGATTCGCCGATCTCGGCGGCCCTGCCGATGAAGCGGTGCAGGTCCTTCAGTTCGGGCGCGACTTCGCAGCGGAACTGATAGCGCTCGTTGTTCGAGAACGCCGGACTGCGGCGCAAGGTCCGATTCAAGGTGTTGATCTGATGCTGGAGCCGGGTGAAGTTGTCATACAGCGCCGAAGCGACGTTGGCGCGGAAGGTCTCGACCGCGGTCTGGTAGGCGTGATCGGCAGCGGCCTGGTGCTGGACCAGCTCGGTGCTCTTGAGGTGATCGATCTGCTTGCGCAACAGGGCGCAGGCCTTACGCCATTCGTCAGATTGCATGTCCAGCGCGACGCCATGGTCCTTGCCGTACTGATGCAGTGCCGACCAGGCGGTCGGCAACAGGTTGCCTAGCTGACGCTCGGCGTCGTCGGCGCGGCTGCGGCAGCGCGCAAGGCGGTCGTCCAAGGCTTCGATCTGCGCGTCGAGCTCGGCGCGCTGGCTTTCGACCCGGTTCGGGTCGACATCGGGCTGGCTGAACGCCTGACTTGCTTCGCGCGCAATCGTCTCGCTACGCGACTGCAAGGCCTGCAGCCGCAGTTCGGCTTCGTGACGGCGGTTCGACACTGCGCCCTCTTCACGGATCAGCTCATCCATTCGCGTCCGCAGCGCATCGGCTCGGGTCTTGAGCTCGCGCACTTGTTCGCTCAGGCGCAGCAGGTCGGGATCGCTTTGCTCGGCCTGCATGCGCAGCTGCGCGCGGTAGTGTCCGGAGGCCTGCCGGTGTTCGAGCAGCAGCCGGTGCGCGGTGTTGGCGAGCGTCTGGGCATCTTCGAGCCGCGCCAGTGCATCGGCGCATTGAATCAGGGCGCGGCTGTCATGGTCCAGGCGCTCGCTCTCGGCCTTGGCCTGCTCCAGATCCTTGCGCAACTGGCGCGCGCGTTCACGCTGGTCGCCAACACCGATGCGCAACTCGGTGGCGGCCGGCAGGCGCAGGCGTTCGACGCCGCCGCCCTTGGCGACCAGGCCGTCGCAGCTCAGGCCCTGGCGGGCGCGGACGACTTCAGCATCGCTGTCCACGCAGTGCAGACCACCGAGCTGGCGGCGCAGATAGGCCAGCGCATCGTCGTCATCGCCACTGAGCAGGGCCGCCGCCTGTCCGGTTTCGGGTATCGCTTGAGCGCCGCGCCGGGCGTGGCTGGACAGGGCCAGTTTGACGCCGTAGACCGAGCGCCCGCCGTGCAGCGAACGATACAGCCGGACCGCGCGTTCCTCGTCTTCGACTGGAATCAGCAGCGCATCAACGTGGCTGCGCAGATACGCCTCGATCGCCGGCTGCCAGGCACTGTCGCTGACCTTGACCAGATCGCACACCGGACGTGCGCGGATGCCTTCATCGCGCAGGTAGTTCATCAGCCGGATCACGTCGGCGCGCAGCTCGGACTGGCCGGCGTGCAGCCGGGCCAGGTTGTGCTTGGCCGCGTGCGCGCGCTGGCGCGCCTGATCGATCGCGATCTGGGCGTCGCGAGCATGACGGCGCACGGCCGCGACCACCGGCGCGGCCTGGGTCATCGCCTGGCGCAGGCGTTCATGCAGCTGTGCCGGATCGAGCTCGATCTCGGCATCCTCGGCCAGGCTGCCGACATGCTCGCACACGGCTTGCCAGGGCAGGCGCAGACGCTCGATCTCGGCGCCGTCGATGTCGTTCAGGCCAAGTCGTCCGGCGCGATCGAGCTGCTCACGCACGAATGCGGCGCTGCGCAGCAGTTCCTGGCCGGTCCGCTGCATCTGCTCGCGATGCAGGTTGGCCAACTGCTCGAACGAGGCCTGGTCACCGTAGCCGCGCAGGCCCTGCAGGTGTTGCTGACCTTCGTCGGCCTGGCTGCGGGCGGTCTCGTGCTCGCTGCGCGTCTGCGCCAGCGCCCGCTGGTTGCGCTGGAGCTCGCGTTCGGCAGCCTCCAGCGCCTCCTCGGCCGCTTCAACCTGTTCGCCATGGGCATCGCGCTGGTACTCGGCGGCGAGCGCGCGGTAGCTGGCCGCGCGCGCGGCCAGGCCGGCAACCTTGCGGTATTGCTCGTCTGCCGCCTCGGCGGCCTCGATGCGCTGGGCGACCTGCTCGATCGTTTCCTTGATCCGCCGGAAGCCGTCCAGCAGGGAGCGGAAACGAGCGATCTCGGTCGGTCGCTCTTCGGCGACCAGGGTGCGAACGAACAGATCGACATCATTGATCCGTTGCAGGTTCAACGAATTCTGGAATGCCTTGCGATAAGCGGCGGGGTCCAGCAGGGCGGTTGGCGACGGCCGCAGGCGGACCAGTAGATCGCGCACGAAGCGATCGCTGGTCGGGTGCAGTTCGGCGCGACTGCCGGCGTTCTTGCAGCGGCGTGCGATCAGCTCACGGAATGCCGGCCAGGTCAGCGGCAGTTCGGCACCGTCGACGATTTCCAGGTGTTCGCCCAGCTCCAGGGCGACGCCGGGCAGCAGATACATGCCGTGCAGGCGATGCTCAGGCTCGCTTGCGGCGGCACCGAGGGCGATGCCGGCGGTGAGCACGTCACCGGGTCGGGCATCGTCGGCCGTGTTCTCGAACACCAGACTGATGTACGTAGTAGCCGTTTCGCGGACCCGGCCGTCGTCGCCACTGCGGTACACGCCCAGACAATAGTCGCGCATGGTGCGGGCGCGGTGGCTGCCGCCAGCCTGGGCGTTGAAGCGGATCTGGTTGCGATCGCCGCCGAGCATGACAATTTGCAGCGCATCCAGCAGAGCGCTCTTGCCGGCGCCGTTCGGTGCGATGATCGCCGTGGTCGCGTCCAGTTCCAGGGTCCGCGCCTGGAACAGAAAGAACTGGACCAGGTGTACGCGCTTAAGCTGCATCGTCGGCGTCCTCAGCTTCGTCGCCGTCACCGGTGCTATCCAGGTTGTGCTGGTCCAGGCGTTGCAACCATTGGGCGCCGGCAATCTCGACGATCGCTGGACGCACGATGATTCGGAACGGCTGCGGGTCGTCCGGCTCGCAGTCGACGCTGCGGCTGATCGACCAGCGTCGCAGCGAGCGAAGCAAGGCTCGAAGCGGGCCGACCTCGGGCATGGCCCGGCCGGTCAACGCCTGCCAGGCCTCCTGCAGTTCCGGCAGTTCGACCACGACTTCGCCGAACTCCTCGACCTGACCTTCGCGCATGGCCTGGTCGTAACGTTGTCGCAGCACCAGGATCAGCAGGGTCTCGTCCAGGCTGACCGGGGAACCTTCGCCATGGCTGGGCATCGCCACAATGTAGCGATGATGCGGGTTGCGCTCGAGCTGGATGCCGAGCGGCTCAAGCACGGCAGCGAACTCGGTCAAGTGGCTCTCGACCAGGTGATAGGCATTGCGTGAGCGCCGGTCGCTGCTGTACAGCACCTGCTCGACGACCAGCCGGTAGGCGGCGCGCTCGAAGTCCTGCGCCGTGTACAGGCCGCCGGAACGCTGGCTCAGTGTCGTCCACGAAGTTCTCATGCTGCGTTCGTGCTCATCCGGTGCAGGGTGAATCGGGGCGATTGCAGATACCGATTGTGGCTGGGTTCGAACTCGCCGACCGCGAGTTCGACACGAAAGCCGCACAACAGGCGGTGGATCGGATCATCGCGGCGCAGACCGCCGCGGCGATGGCTGCGCAGGGCCAGGGTAACCAGGGTCTGGTAGGCGCGGAAGTCTTCGATCGAGGCGATCGCCAGTGCATCCGATGCCACCGTGTCGCATTCGACCAGATGACGTGCAACGTAGCGGGCCAGGTCGTCCGGCAGCACCAGACGAACCTGCTTCATCTGTCGCAGCAGGTTCAGACGCGCCTGCTGTTCGGGGCTCGGCACGAGCGAGCTGTTTGCGCTGCGTGGAATCGGCTGCGGCCGAACTCGCGGCGGGCGCAGGCGATTTTGATCCATCAGTCCACCCGCTGCCACCGGCAGCCTGAGCGCGCTCTCCGGTGCCTTCAGCACGGCACGGCAGGCTCGGCGCAGCAGGACTTCGAGCTTGTCCGGCGCCCGCAGCCGATAGTCCAGAAAGGCCAGGGCGCGACGGTTGGCCTGGCGAATGTCGTCGTCGAGGCGACCCAGGTATTCGTCGATGCGATCGATCTCATGCAGGCGGCGCAGACTGCGCTGCAGACGTTGCTCGGCACGCACGGCGTCGCCATTGGTGGCGCGGGTCGTGTACCACTGGATCATCCGCTCGCGCAGCTGCGTATGTTCGATCTGCCGCGCCATCGACAGGATCGACGTGCGTCGCGCAAGCGGGTGGTCGGCATTGTGCAGTTCGGCGTAGTCGCCGACGAACAGTTCGCCGACATAGCGCTCGAACAGTTGCCGGGCGAACTGGGCCGTGGTCTCGGCGCGGCTGAGCTGCGGCATCAGGTCGCGGACCTGGATGCTGATCGCCGAGACGTAGGCGAGCAGTTGCCGCGCCTGATCGGCGGCCTCATCAAGGGTGTCGGCCCCGGCCTGACCATCGACGACCTGACGCAGTTGCAGTTCGATCGAGCGCACCTTGGCGCCGAGGAAGGCCGGCCCACGTTCGCAGAAGGCGATCAGCGCGGTCAGCAGCTGGATCACCAGGTGTGGCATCGACACCATCTCACGGGCGCCGATGCGTTCCTGGCGCAGCCAGCCGGCGTTGCGAAGGCGCTCATAGATGCCGTTCGAACGCACGGCCAGCGGTGCGTCCGGCGCCTCTCCTTCGGTGTCCTCCCAGGGATCGTCGGTGACCAGATAGCGTTCCAGTGCGGCGGTGACCTCGCGGCGCTGGAAGCCGATGCTCGGCGGCATCGGTGCGTCCGGGCCGAAGTAGTCGTCGAACAGCCGGCACAGCAGGCGCCAGTAGTGATGCCGATTCGGGGATGCCAGCGGCCCGAACACGCCGTCCGGGACGATGGCGAACAATGGCGGTGTTGGCGATGGCGCTATCAAGCGGGTTCGTTCATGTTCTGCGAGCACGGATTATCGCGAAACCGCGACACCGGCGCAGCGATTGCCGCGCCGGCACCAACATCGGCCGAATTCCCCCGAGTCGGCTGAGAGCCGTCGTCAGCTCGGCCGGTTGACGACCTGCGGGTCGCAGACGAAGGTGACGTCTCGCTTCGTGTCATGAATGAGCACGTCCATCAGGATCAGTTGCTTGGCTGTATTCGCGTCAGTAGCCGTAAGCGAGCGTCCGTCCGGCGCAATGTTCAAGCCCGACACCTGGGTCCCCCCGTCGCTTGTAACCAGGTCGACGATGACAAACTCATCGGCGGTCGACGTACTCAGCGCGATTGCGAGAGTGGTCGGACTTTGTGTCGCGATAACCGCGTGCGGCTTGTAGCTGTAGAAATATTTCCCGCCGCCGGTGTTTCCACCGAAACCGACGAACGCGACTTCCATGTGTATTTCGACTGGGTTTGAGCTCATTCCGGGTCTCCAGGGTTGGGGTGTGCCGAACCCTGGCGGGTGCCAGGAATTCGGTTGCGATCGGCGATCAGTCGCTGTTGCAGCGCTGTCGCTTCCTCTTCGCGATCCAGGCGCTGCAAAGCCAGTGCCAGGGGTTCGAGGAACTGTCTGTTTAGCGAATGGCGTTCTGAATTCAACAACTGCTCGACGTGCATCCAATGTTCGTGCGCGTCGGTGGCTTGCCCTAAGCGATGATGGGCGTCCCCCAGGATTACATGAGCCGTAGCAAGTGCGCTAAGCGCACCGGTGTCGGCAGATGACTGTTGCCATAGCCGTTCAAGGTCCTCGGCGAGGAGACGAAGCTCCGTCAACCGCCGTTCACTCGCGTCGGTGTCGAACGCGCGCGCCAGCAGCTGAAGGCGGGCTTGAAGAGCGAGCCGTTGCCATTCGACCGGAACGTCTTGACGATCGATCAGGTCATCGAATGCAGCCACCGTGATCTGCAGCTGCTCTCTTGCCGCGACATCGTGGCCGAGTTCGGTGAGTGCCTCGCTCCATTGCAGTCGGGCATGGGCAAGATCTCGCTGCCAGGTTCGATTGCTGGGATCGCGCTCGACAAGATCCGTCAGTTTGGAGACAGCTTCCTGCAAGTGCCTTTCAGCATCCTGCACCTGGTTCAGCGCCAGGGCCAGGACGCCATTCCGTACCTGACTGACAGCATGGCGATTGTGCCAGCGGGCGTCGCGAGGCTCGCTGCTGACCAGATGCTCGAAGATCGTCAACTCTTGGGCATAAAGGCCAGCAGCCTCCGCCTCCCTTCCCTCGCGCTCGAGAGTGCTCCCAAGCCAGGAAAGACTGTCGGCAAGATCCGCTTGCATCGCCGTATCGTCCGGGCGGGCATCGACGTAGCGCCGTTTCAGCGCGAGTGACGATTCGAAATGGTCGATAGCGATCTGGTTTCGGCCTTGGTCGCGAGCCAGCGTGCCAAGGTTGTTCAGTGCATAGGAAAGTTCCAGCCAGGCCCGCGGCTCGTCTGGCTGTTTGTCCATTCGTCTCCGGCTCAACAAAGCATAGTTCTGCCAGTGAAGATCGGCAGACTCAAAGTTGCGGGCCCTGTATTCGACGTAGCCGAGCCAGTACGCGAGATTGCCGCCGAGCTCAAGCAGTTCGGGATCGACACGGTTGCTTTCGAGCAGCGGCCTTAGGGTTTCGACCGCTTGCTCGAATGCGGTTGCGGCGCGGGCGTTGTCGCCCTGGTCGAGCAGTACTTCGCCGAGCGTGCTCAACGCGCGCGCACGCTGCTGCAAGGCCTGGCTGCTGGTCAGGGTGCTGTGGTCCGGTTGCAGCGACTGCAGTGCGCGTTCGGCAACGGAAGCCAACACGTCCAGGCGGCCGAGCGGCCGAAGGCGTTCGGCCAGATCGCCGAGCAGGAACTCGACCAGGGACTCGGCTTCCTGTCGGCGACGCTCGGCTTCTGCCGACGCCAGGTTGGCACGCAGGCCCATGACCGCGGCGACCGCGGCGACTGCCAGGAACACGGCCAGCGCCGCCGCACGCAGGCGTCGTCGCCGGCCGTTAAGGCGCAGCGAGCGGCGCACGAACTCTCGTTCGCTGTCGTTGAACAGGGCTGGCACCCGCGTGAACAGCTCGCGCGCTTCGCCGACCTGGCGTTCGCTGTGCAGCAGCAGATCGTCGCGGCGCTGATCCTGAGCCCAACGCTGAGCGGCTTGGGCGATGCGGGCATGCGCTTGCAGGCGCTGGCGATTGCGTTCCACCCATTCGCTGACGCGCGGCCAATGTCGCAACAGGGCCTCGTGCGCGATGCCGAAACGGCGCTGGCCATGTTCGAGCACGGACACGAACAGGCGCGCCTCGACGAAGGCCTCGACCAGGCGTTGCCCGGACTCGCTGTCGATGCTGTCCAGATCCAGCTGCCGTGCGACCAGTTCACCATGGCCCGGATGCAGGGAGACGATCCGGTCGAGCAGGTTTGGCAGCGCCGCCTGCGCCAGGCCGTCGAGGCGGGCATAGACGTCCTCGGCGCGGCTGGCAATGGCGCCGGCCAGCCCGCCCATCTGGCGATAGGCGTCGAAGCCGAGCCGGCCTTCGGGGGAGCGTTGCGCATACAGACTGTCCAGCGCGTGCTGCAGCAACGGAAGCGACTCGGGATGGCCGACGGCATCGTCGCGCAGGCAATCGTCCAGGCGCAGCTGGGTCTGGGCCTCGACCTCGAAGCTGAGCCCGGCGGCACGCGCCGGTCCGCGAATGCACAGGGCCAGTTCGCCGGCATTCATCGGTGCCAGATCGATATGGCCGTGTTCGCCTTTCAGCGTCAACACGATCGGCAGGCGGCGCAGCAGGACCGGATAGAAATCGCTGCGACAGGTCAACAGCACGACGATGCAGCCGCTGCGCGCGAAGCAGTCGAGCACCTGGGCCAGATCGTCCAGCTCGGCGTCGCCCTCTTCGGCCTTGGCCAGCACCGTTTCCGACTGGTCGATGGTCAATACCAGCAGGTCACGGCTGCCGCTGTCGGCACTGCCGATGCGCGCGCGCTGCACCGCCTGCTGGATGCGGTGGACGACCGAGTCCGGAGCGTCCCGCAACTGTAGATGCAGCCAGGTCAGTTCAGCGTCGAGGAACACCGGTCGATCGTCGATCTGCCACTGCAGCAAGGAGGTTGCAAGGCCGAGCAGCACATCGTCGCCGCTGCCGCTGACATCCAGGCGCGCCGACGTCAACGCGCGCAGCCCATTCAGGCCGTGACGTTGGCCAAGCAGGGGCAGGACGCCGGCACGGACCAGAGACGTCTTGCCGCTGCCGCTGGGACCGAGCAGCAACAACAAGCCCAGCTCGTCGTCGAGTTGCCGATGCAAGGCCGTGACGATGCGACCGATCGCGGCATCGCGGCCGAAGAAAATGCCGGCGTGCTTCTCTTCGAATGCCTGCAAGCCGCGGAACGGGTTGCCGCCGGCCCAACCGGGACCGGGTTCACTGCCACGACCGGGTGAGGCTTCGGCATGGCGCACGGTGGTGATCACGCGGTAGCCGCGTTTGCGCACGGTCTCGATGTATTCCGGCGCCGAGGCACTGTCACCGAGCGCGCGTCGCAGCTGCGCAATCGACTTGTGCACCGGGTTGTCGCCGTAGAACGTGCCGCGCCAGATTCGGGTCAGCAGATCCTCGGCGCTGACGATCTCGCCACCATGGGCGCACAGCTCGCACAGCACGTCCATGACCCTGGGTTCCAGATGGACCCGTTGTTCCTGGCGATCGAGCACGCAGGCCTCTGGGGTGACCAGCCAGTCGCCAAGCCAGAAGCGTTCGCGTTCAGACTGGGCTCCCAATTGTGATCCAGTTCTCGTTTCCGTCTCGATCATGCCATTCGCGCCGCGTCTGCTGCGTGTTTCGTTCAAGGATGGCGAATCACGAATCCTGCGCCATTCGACCCTCGTCTGCCAAGCGCATTCCGTCGCAGCCGGTGAAGTGTTCGCGAAATCGTCCGCCAGGTCCATAGCGTGATGACGCGATTCGGGACCGCGCCAGACAATCGTGCCCAGCAATCGATTCGTTCGCGGCGAAACCGAAGCCATGGTGAGGGCGCCGTTGCAGCCCGGACGGCTTCTACCGCCCAGGCTGCTACCACCCATGCCGGTGCGGGAGCGGCAGCAATCCCGCGCGCGGATCCGGGCCAGGCGCGCCACCAATCGATCGACGGTTGAGAAAAAGGTCCGCAACTACTTGTTTGCGGCGACGATCTTGAATCGGCAGGTTCCCGGAAGGTTGCCTGGGCGGCGGGTCGGCAGTCTGGCCTCACCGTCGCCCCGCTCGGCAGCCGCTACGGGGTCGAATGTGACCCCGACCAATCCCCCCCGGTTGCGGTGCAATTCGCCGATGCGGGGACGACGGCCTGATCAGGAGATCGGCCATGTCCATGTTCCGTTGTCTGTCCATCCATTGGCTCGTCGCCAGCGCAATTGCGTTTGCTGCGACCGCGGTTGCCGCCGCTGAGCGGGCTGCGCCCTGGGTCGCCAGCGGTCCAGCATCGGCCGTGTTCGCAGCCGCGCCGGCGCCAACCCGCTGGTGTCATCGGGACGGTGATCGCCTCATCGTCGTGGACCTCGACGGCAACGGCCGCGAGGACCAGACCTGCCAGAGCGCGAACGGCGATGTTCGCGTTCTGCTCGCAAGCCTGGCCGCAGGCGGCGCCAATGAAGGAGCGGTATGGCGGCGGCGCTGGTGCCCGTCCGCCGAGGCGAGGCTGGTCTGGGTCGATGTCGACCGCGATGGCCGTGCCGATGCCGTGTGCCTGCGCGGAAACGGCAATCACGCGGCGCTGCGGTCGGCCGACGGAGCCTTGCAAGCGGCTGGCGAACACAGCGATGGCCGTCTCATCGACGGTTGGTGCCCAGGTGCGACGGTCCCCGCACGCGTTTCCATGGTGCATGGCGACGGCCGGCTCGGTCTGCGATGCACCGGCGTCGATGGCGAAATCCGACTTCGGACCTGGTTCATGCCGGAGTTGGACGCGTCCTATTCAAGCACTGCCCCGATCGCAGCGATGGTCGCATTCGAGGTTGAACCGGAGCGGCCGAGGGTTGTCCAGGCGCTGCTCGGTATTCCGCTGTTGCTGCTTGCGCTTGGCGCGATTCCGGTCCTGCATCGACGTCCCAGCGGCCTGCGCTCCGGCCTCGTCGTGCTGCTGTTGGTCTTCGCCGCCGCCTATCCCGAGCGGGTGGCGCAGACCGCGGGGGAAAAGCCGTCCGAGTTGTCGTTGCTGCTGGCCAACGAACTGCAATCGGGTCGACCCGATGCCACCCGGACGAGGTCCTCGCCGAGCTGCGAGAATGCGATCACCCTGCGCGATCGTTGAAGTGCAGACCGGCGCGAGCAAGGTCAAGGCGCAGAATCAAGGGCATTGAGCGCTTGCAACAGCGATTTTCGATCAGGCATCACGTGGCCAGTGTCCGGCATGCGGATCAGCGTTGCGTTGATGCCTGCGTCACGTAGTGATTGCAGGGTCTTCACGTCCCGGCGCAGAAGAGCGACGTCGTTTTCTCCGGTCAACATCACCAGGCGGCTGTCCTTCTGCAACCGGCCCAGCAGCGTATCGGCGCCTGGCAGTACGTTGGGCAGCAGACTGTCGGCATTGCCGACCGGATCGCTGCCGGCAATCAGCAGTCCGCCGCGAAACAGTTCAGGGTAGGCAATGGCGAGCCCGAGAGCGACACGCGAACCGCCGGACCATCCGCCGACATAGGTGCGTGCCGGATCCACCGGAAAGCGCTGCACCATGTTCTCCCGCGCGTGCAGCGCCAACGGAATGCGGCGGAACATCACCGGATGCGCGTTGCCGGCGTTCCGTGGCGCAACCAGGATCATGCCGCGAACTTCGAGAAAGTGGCGCCATTCGGCTGGGGCACGAAACGCCGGCTCCGGTGAGACAAAAACCAGCAACCCATAGCCGGCCTCGGGACGCCGCCTGGGAACGTAGACGTCGAACCATTCGGTGTCGAGGTTGATCGTATGCCCGACCAGGGCGACCGGTGCGTCCAACAGGGCCGGATCGGCATTGCGATCAGCGGCCACCATCGACGCCAGCCAGCGCTGCGCCGAAGCCTCGATTTGCTGCCGTCGCTCCGGAGTCGGGTACATGCGCTCAAGGATCACTTCCATCTGCGCCAGGCTGGAGTAGCGATCAAAGCGCTGTTGGTCCGCATAGCCGGTACTCGGCGCGGCCGAGGCATAGGGCAGCCCCAGCAGCATTGCGCACGTCGAAACGGTCATTCGCAAGAACGTGCGACTTGCCGTGCCGCGGGCGATACCAGGGTTTCGATTCGACATCACTGACCTCGCGTGTGCAGATGCTCCCTGGCAAAGGACGGGGTCCGGCATCGGATCGTTGCAGCCAGCGGAGAGTACCCGCCCACGCCCGGGTCACCGAGCGCCTGCCAGCGGTACTGCCGCTGGCGCATGTTCCGGCCAGCCGCCCGCCAGTGCGCGGTAGACGGCGATCAAGTGCTGCGCGGTGTCGGCTTCGCTCTGCGCCAGGCGATCCTGCGCATCGAGCTGGTTGCGTTCGGCGTCGAGCACGGCAAGGAATTCGATCAGGCCGCCATCAAACTGCAAGTGTGCCAGCTCGGTGGCGCGAGCGCTGGCACGCGCCGCCGTGCGCAGTTGCTCGCGCTCATCGCGAGCATGGCGATATCCCGCGAGAGCGGTCTCGGTCTCCTCCAGCGCGTTCAGGACCGTCTGCTCATAGCGCGCGAGCTGCTCGGCGGCATCGGCGCCAGCGGCGGCGATCCGCGCCCGCACCCGACCCAGATCGAGGAACGACCAGCTCACGCCCAAGGCCAGCAGGCGGCTTTCACTGTCGCGCTCGAACAGGGCATCGACGCTACCGGCCTGGCTGCCCAACAGGCCGCCGAGCGTGAAGCGTGGAAACAAATCGGCACTGGCGACGCCGATCCGTGCGCTTGCCGCGGCAAGACGTTGTTCGGCAGCGGTGATGTCCGGTCGTCGACGCAACAGTTCGCCGGGTGTGCCGGGGTCGATCCGGACATCGATGATCGGCACTTCGGCGCTGATGTCCAAGATCTCGATCAGGGCGTCGGGCGTGCGTCCGGTGAGCACGGCGATGCGATGCATGTGGCGATCGATCTCGGCGTTCAGGGCCGGTAGTCGAGCGCGCGTCGAGGCCAGTTGCGCCTGTGCCCGCGCGGTGTCGAACTCGGTGCCCTGGCCGGCCTCAAGGCGCACTTCCACCAGGCGCAGTGATTCAGCCTGGTTGACGGCGTTGTCGCGGGCGACGCGCAACCGGGCCTGCAGGCCACGAAGCTGGAAATAGCTGCCGGCCAGCTCGGCGACGATGGCGACCTGCAAGACCGAGAGGTCGGCCTGGGCAGCACGCATTTCGGCACGCTCGGCTTGCGCCTGTCGCTGCAGGCGGCCAAAGAAGTCAAGCTCCCACAGGGCACCGACGCCAATGTCGAAGCTGTCGGTGTCGCGTTGACGGCGCTCCAGGCCAGGCGCCTGGCCGGCACTGGCACGCTGCGACTGGGCACCGGCTTGCGCGCTGACGCTCGGCAACTGCTCCAGTCGCGTTTGCCGCGCCAATGCTCGCGCCTGATCCCAGCGCGCCAGACCGATACGCAGGTCATGGTTGTCAGTCAGCGCCTGTTCGACCAGTCGGGCAAGCAAGGGATCGTCGAAACGCCGCCAGAACGCGATCTCGGACCCGGACTCGGTATCCGCGCCGGCCTCGGCACGGGCGAAGTGCTCGCCAGTCGATGTCTGCGGCCGGACGTGTTCGGGACCAAGCATGCAGGCCGACAGCAACACGGCGAGCACGAAGATCAACAGGGCGCGCAGATCACGGCGCCTGCGACGGAAGCGATCAGGCACGAGCATGAGCGATCTCCAGGGAGCTGTCGTCGCCAGCGCTGTCGTCGGCCGACGACGTGCGTCGGCTGACCAGTTTGCGCAAGGCGACATAGAACACGGGGGTCAGGAACAGACCGAATGCGGTGACGCCGATCATGCCGGCGAACACGGCCGTACCCAAGGCCTGTCGGATCTCTGAGCCGGCGCCGCCGGCCAGCATCAGTGGCACGACGGCGGCGGTGAACGTGATCGAGGTCATGATGATCGGGCGCAGGCGCAGGCGGCATGCTTCCAGCGCTGCGTCGACGATGCCGCGACCCTGAAGCTCCAGCTCGCGGGCGAACTCGACGATCAGAATCGCGTTCTTGCACGCCAGACCGATCAGCACGACCAGGCCGACCTGGACGAACAGATTGTTGTCGCCGCCGCCGAACCAGACGCCGATCAGGGCCGCGAGCATGCACATCGGCACGATCAGGATCACCGCCAGCGGCAGCGTCCAGCTTTCGTACAGCGCCGCCAGCACCAGGAACACGAGCAGGATCGCCAATGCGAATACAAACACCGCAGTGTTGCCTTGGTGAACCTGCTGGTAGCTCAGGTCGGTCCATTCATACCCGACGCCGGCCGCCAGCACCTGCGGCGCCAGGCCTTCGATGACCGCCAGCGCCTGATTCGACGACAGTACGCGCGGATCGGACTCGCCCATCAGGTCGGCGGCGGGGTAACCGTTGTAACGGATCACTGGATCCGGGCCGTAGCCTTCGCTGAAACGGACCATGCTCGAAATCGGCACCATCTCGCCAGCGGCATTGCGTGTGCGCAGTCGGCCGATGTCCTCGGCACGCACGCGATGGCCGGCATCTGCCTGGGCGACGACGCGCCAGGTACGTCCGAATCGGTTGAAGTCGTTGACGTAGGCCGAACCCAGATAGACCTGCAGGGTTTCAAACAGATCGGTCAGGGCGACGCCCTGGGCCTTGGCCTTCTCGCGGTCGATCTCGGCATCGAGCTGTGGCACGTTGGCCTGGTAGGAACTGAACGCATAGCCCATGCCCGGTACCTGCGAAAGCGCACCGGCCAGGCCGTCGACGGCGTTCTGCAACTCGCCATAACCCAGTCCGGCACGGTCCTGCACGAACAACGAATAGCCCGAGCCAGTGCCGATGCCGAGGATCGGCGGTGGCATCAGCGAGAACGCCATCGCTTCCTGGATACCGGCAAGTTTCATGTTCAGTTCGGCATTGATGTCCTCGGCGCTGCGCCTGCGTGTCGCGAACGGATCCAGGCCGAAGAACACCGTGCCGGTGTTCGGCGTATTGGTGAAATGCATCGGATTCAGACCGGGAAACGCCACCGCCGAGTACACCCCTTCGGTCTCCAGGCCGAGCTCGCTGATGCGCCGGATCACCGCATCGGTACGGTCCAGGGACGCCCCCTCGGGCAGTTTCGCCGCCGCCATCAGGTACATCTTGTCCTGGGTCGGTATGAATCCGCCGGGCACGGCCTGGAACATCAGACCGGTCGCGACCAGGAGACCGGCATAGACGGCGAATACGGCGCCGCGCCGGCGCAGGCTGCGCGAGACACCGTGCTCGTAGCGCCGCGAGCTGGCACCGAAGAAGCGATTGAACGGCCGGAACACCCAGCCGAACAATCGGTCGATGATCCGCGTTGGCAGGTCCTTGGCGGCGTCGTGCGGTTTCAGCAGCATCGCCGCCAGCGCCGGCGACAGGGTCAGTGAATTGATCGTGGAGATCACCGTCGAGACTGCGATCGTGACCGCGAACTGCCGGTAGAACTGGCCGCTGACGCCCTCCAGGAAGGCCATCGGCACGAACACCGCGCACAGCACCAGGCCGATCGCGATGATCGGGCCGGACACTTCCTTCATCGCCTGGTGCGCGGCCTCCTTCGGTTTTCGACCTTCGGCGATATTGCGTTCGACATTTTCGACCACGACGATCGCATCGTCGACGACGATGCCGATCGCCAGCACCATACCGAACAAGGTCAGCGTGTTGATCGAGTAGCCGAGCAGATACAACGCAGCGAAACTTCCGACGATCGACACCGGCACCGCCAGCAGCGGAATGATCGACGCACGCCAGGTCTGCAGGAACAAGGTCACGACCAGGACCACCAGCAGCACCGCCTCCAGCAGGGTGTAGATCACCGAGCGGATCGAGTCGCGCACGAACACGGTCGGGTCGTAGATGATGTGGTGGGCGACCCCTTCGGGGAACAACGCTGCGAGCTCGTGCATTTTTGCCCGCACGGCATCGGACAGCGCGATCGCGTTTGCGCCCGGCGCCTGGAAGATGCCGATCGCGACCGAGCCGTGATTGTCGAGCAGAGCGCGCAGCGAGTACTCGGACGCGCCGAGCTCCAGACGGGCGACATCGCGCAGGCGCGTGATCCGACCATCGTCGCCGGTGCGCACGACGATGTCGGCGAACTCCTGTTCGCTCTCCAGCCGGCCGCGGGCATTGATCGAGATCAGGAACTCGCTGGCATTCGGTGTCGGCGGTGCACCGAGCTGGCCGGCTGATACCTGCACATTCTGTTCGCGAACGGCGGCCAGGATGTCGCCGGCAGTCAGGCCGCGCGCGGCGGCGCGGTCAGGATCAATCCAGATCCTCATGGCGTAGTCGCCAGCGCCCCAGATCAGCGCCTGGCCGACGCCGGGCAGGCGCGCAAGCTCGTCCTTGATCCGCAGCGTGCCGTAGTTGCGCAAATAGATGTCGTCGTAACGGCTGTCCGGCGAAGTCAGATTCACGACCATGGTCAGGTCGGGCGACTGCTTCATCGTCGTGACGCCGAGCCGGCGCACGTCTTCGGGCAGACGCGCGAGCGCCTGGCTGACGCGGTTCTGGACCTGCACCTGGGCCAGGTCCGGATCGGTGCCGAGCTGGAAGGTCACGGTCAGCGCCAGCACGCCGTCGGAGCCGGCGACCGACTTCATGTACATCATGTTCTCGACACCGTTGATCGCCTCTTCCAGCGGCGTCGCGACCGTGTCGGCGATGACCTTCGGATTGGCGCCGGGATAGACCGCGTGCACGAGCACGGTCGGCGGCACCACCTCGGGGTATTCGCTGACCGGCAGATTCGGGATTGCGATCAGACCGAGAGCGAACAGGATGATCGACAGTACCGCGGCAAAGATCGGCCGGTCGACAAAGAATCGGGAGGCATTCATGGCGGTTTCCTGGTGGCCGGCTCAGCGGCCGGTGGCGGCTAGCCCGCCTTGTTCATGAATAAGGTCGGCGAGGGCAGCGCCGGCAGCAACGTCGGCGGGTTGCGCGTCGACCGGCATGCCCGGGAAGAACACCTTCTGGACACCATTGACGATGACCCGATCGCCGGCGATCAGGCCGGACTCGATGATGCGCAGCGAGTCGATGCGGCGGCCGAGTTCGACATCGCGTCGCTGCGCGCTGCCGTCCTCGGCGACGACGTAGACGTACTTGCGGTCCTGGTCGGTCAGCACGGCCTTGTCGTCGATCAGCAGCACCGGGCGGGTCACGTTGTCGAGCAACTGCACGCGCGCGAACAGGCCGGGAGTGAAGCGGCGTTCGCCGTTGTCGAGCACGGCGCGGGCTCGAATCGTGCCGGTACCGGCGTCGACCTGATTGTCGATGAAGTCGAGCACGCCCTGATGCGGGAAACCAGTCTCATCGCTGAGGCCGACGCGTACCGGATTGCCCTGGTGCGCGTCGTCGTCTCCGAGTCCGCGCGCCGACTGCCGGTAGCGCAGAAACGCCTGTTCGTCGGCTTCGAAATAGACATGCACCGGATCCAGCGAGACCAGGGTGGTCAGCACCGTGTTGTCGGGACTGGCCAGGTTGCCGGCCGTAACCAGGGCGCGCCCGGCGCGGCCGGAAATAGGTGCCCGCACCTGGGTGAAGTCCAGCTCCAGCCGGGCCGACGTCAGCTGTGCCTCGGCGGCTCGGACATCGGCTCGCGTCTGCGCCAGCGCAGCCTGACGCTGCTCCAGTACTTCGTTCGAGATCGCGTGCGACTGCGCCAGTTTCAGCGCTCGCTCGAGCTCACTGTCGGCGAGTTCGGCGCGGCTGCGCGCGCGCGCGACTTCAGCCTGGGCATGATCGAAGTTGGCGCGGTAGCTGCGGGCATCGATCTGGAACAGAACATCGCCGGCAGCGACCTCCTGACCTTCGTTGTACAGCACGCGCTCGATGTAGCCACCGACGCGCGGCCGCAACTGCACGGTCTGGATGGCACTGACGCGGCCGGTAAACTCATCCCATCCGGCGACGTCGCGGACCTGGACTTCGGCGACGCCGACCTGGGGCGGTGGCGGCATCGTCTGGTCGTCGGCCCGCAATCCACAGCCGCCGAGAACCACGGCGATGGCTGCGGTCAGGGCATAGGCCGGCAACGACGACGGCGAGCGCAACAGGCGATAGTTGCGGGTCGAATGTGAGGTCATGAGTTCATCTCCAAGACTTGGAAAAGCACGGCTGCCGAATGCGCCGGCAGGGATATGGGAAAAGGCGAGTTCGCTGCGCTGATGCCGTCTGGTCGAGTGCGGCGGCAGCGATTCGACAGTTGGCGGGAGAGGTTCGTCATGGCATTCATGCGCAGTCGTCGGCGGCGTGCAGTCTCATGGCTCAACTTAGGTTGAGGTCAAGGGCGTTCGCGTCTTCGCCGGCTGCAGGCGTCGGCGCAGATAGGAGACGGTGTCGGCTGGCGGCGCGATCAGCAATTCGCCGATCCGGTGCGCGACCTCGATCGCGTTCGGCCAGTCGCTGCATGCGTGTTCGCGGTTGCCGTCGGTTCGGATCGGCGTGCAGATCGAAAGTTGGCGCACGCGCACCGGCAGGCTGCGCGTCTCATCGCGCAAGACCTGGACCAGGGCACGCAGCGCCGCCGAGCTGACCGACAGATGGCCGTAGCCCGACCATGGTGCCTCCGCGGCCGGACCGCCGAGCACCAGCCAGGTCGTCAAGCGGCCGCTGTCGGCCAGCACCGGCAACAGGTGTCGGATCGCCACCAGATGCGGCAGCAGATCGGCTTCCAGGCGCAGACGCAGGCGTTCGCTGTCATGATCAAGCAGGCGACCGGGCGGAAAACCGCAACCGGTCATCGCCAGCACGGCGCCGGGCAGTGGTCGCAGCTCGCGCAGCGTCCGCGCCAGCATGGCGCCGCCGGCATCGCGATTCAGATCGCCGGCGAATACGTTCAGACGGCCGGTCTCGGCCGCAGCCAGCTGCTCGCGAAGCGCATCCGGTTCGCGATCGACGGCATACACCGGCCAGCCCTCGTGCAACAGGGCGCGGATGACCTCCGGTCCAGGGCCGCCAGCGGCGCCAAGTACGAGTAGCGCCGGTTTGATTGTCCCGCTAGTGGGACGGTGTAAACCGCTGGACGAAACAATCCCTGGCTTGTTCATGACCGCAGCTGTCCGCGATCGCTGCTATGGATGTGGCTGCTGTGGTGGCCACGGTCGGTGCTGGACGACAGTGCAAGACGGCCCAGAAGTGCGGTTGCCGGCAGCGCAAGCAGCAGCAGACTGATCCAGCCGACCAGCCATAATTCAATGAGATGCGCGCCAATTCCCGCATTTGAAACGGCCATGACAAGACTGGCAATGGCGGTGATGGGCACCGCGGCGAGAGCGATGAGATGGCGCAACAGACGTTTGCTCGGAGTCGGCATGAGGGCCTCCGGTGGTTTCAAGGGGGCCAGCATAGGCGCACTTTCGGCACTTGATTAGCCGGGAGATTCGGGAATAATTGTCCCGCCCGTGGATCAATCCCGTGCGGGCGTCTTCGGGAGCATGCAGTCATGACGCAGGACCTCAACGACACCCTGATCTTCGTCAAGGTTGTCGAGCACGGCAGCTTCACCGCGGCTGCACGCAGCCTGGCCCTGCCCAAGACCACGGTCAGTCGCAAGGTGCAGGAGTTGGAAGAACGGCTGGGTGCGCAGTTGTTGAATCGCACCACCCGCAAGCTCGGCCTGACCGAAGCCGGCGCGATCTATTTCGAGCACGGTCAACGCATCGCGCGCGAACTGGACGAGGCCGAGGGCGCGGTCGGTCAGTTGCAGGGTGGGCCGCGTGGCTGGCTGCGGCTGACCACGCCGTATTCGCTTGGCATCAGCCGAATTGCGCCGTTGCTCGGCGAATTTCATCGCCTGCATCCGGAAGTCCGGATCGAGCTGTATCTGAGCAATGACAACGTCGACCTGATCTCGACCGAGATCGACATTGCGCTGCGTGTCGGACGACTGCCCGATTCGTCGTTGTCGGCGCGCAAGCTCGCGACACTGCGCACCCAGGTCTACGCCAGCCCCCGCTATCTCGAACGTCATGGCGAGCCGCTGCATCCGGACGACTTGCAGCACCACCGCATTCTGACCTTGGCCAAGTCCCGGCGCGGCAACCAGTACGTATGGCCGCTGTCGGACGGCGCCGGTCTGGTCGACTACCCGATCAATCCGATCATGATCGCCAACGATCCGGCCGCCCTGACCGGCGCCCTGGTCTGCGGCGAGGGGCTGATGCTGGCCAACGATATCGGCGTCAAGTCGCTGGTCGAGAACGGCAGCGTACAGCGCGTGCTGGCCGGCTGGATCGGCCCGGAGCTGGAGCTAAACGCACTGTTCAACCGCGGTCTGGTGGTGTCTCCGAAGGTGCGCGCATTCATCGACTTCCTGGTCGAGCGGCTGGACTTCGATGCCGACTACATGCAGCAGATCTGCCCGGACATGTGTCCGTATGAAGCGGTGCCGCGGCCGGAGACGGCGGCTCGCACCGCCAGCGCCGAGGCCGATTCCGACAGCGCCGTCCTGGAACCGGCATGACAGCAGATGACAACGGTGCTGCGCATTCCACGTCACACCGAGCTGCTGGCGCAGTTTCCGGCACTCGATGCCTATCGCCTGCGCTGCGAGTCGCGGCCGGCATTCCAGAAAGCGCTGGCCGACCATCTGGCGCCGTTCGACCGCGCGCCTGCGTCGGCGTCCTGATTCGGAACCCGCTACGCTGGCGCCGCGATCGGATCGCCTGCCGCTCGTCAGTCGTAGCGCTCGAGCACGTCGCGCACGGCACCGAGATAGCCGGCACCGAACAGGTTCAGGTGGTTGAGCAGGTGATAGAGGTTGTACAGCGGCGCGCGTTCGCGCCAGTCGGACGCCAGCGGCGCCGTATCCCGGTAGGCGGCGAAGAACGGTTCCGGCGGTGAGCCGAACAAGGTCAGCATCGCCAGCTCGGCTTCGGCCCAGCCGTAGTGCACGGCGCCGGCGTCGATCAGCGCCGGTTCGCCGTTGCCGCAGCAGTGCAGATTGCCGGTCCAAAGATCGCCGTGCAGCAGTACCGGCGGTTGCCGCGGGATCAGCTCCGGCAAGCGCGCACACAACGCTTCGATCCGGTGTAGCTGAGTCGCCGACAGCGAACCCCGCTCGCGCGCCCGCCGGGCCTGCGGCAACAGGCGTCGCTCGGCAAAATGGCAATGGCCATCGTCGAGCCAGTCATTGTCCTGCCGGCTGTCGCCGCACCAGCCGTCAGAATCGAAACCGAAGCGCGAATCGCAGTTGCCATGCTGGATCGCGAGCCCACGGCCGGCGCGTTCGAAGTAGCCGGCATCGGCCCGGCCGGTGCCCAGATCCTCGATCGCGATCGCGTCGTCGGCGAGACCGTACACCGCCGGCACCCGCAAGCCACCGGCAGCGGCCAGTGCCGCCAGACCGGCCGCCTCGGCAGCGAAGAAGTCGGGCGGCATGTCGCGTCGGCGCTTGATCACCGCGGCGCGCCCATCCTCAAGCACGACACGATGCGTGCCATCGCCGGAAGTTGCCGTCACGACGGCGTGCAGTCCGATCTTGCTCATCACCGGCGAGCATAGTACGGGACACACATGACGATGATCCTCGTTCGCGGCGTCATCGGCGTTCCGATCCTGCTGCTGTTCCTCGGACGCATCTGGACCTGATCCGGCACCGACCCGCCGCACCGCGAGGCCTCTGTGGCGTCGAGCTTGCTCGACGCCAGCGCCGCGGCCGAAGCGCGCGGCCTGACGGCCACCAAGCACAGGAAACTGCGCTCTACAACAGATGGGCGTGTCGCGATCGGCGGCGACGCATGCCGCTCATTCGTATGCGGCCTCGCCATGGCTGATGATGTCCAGGCCTT
>CAZFUH010000019.1:0-22043 GCA_964522235.1 uncultured Rhodanobacteraceae bacterium | reverse complement strand
ATAGTGCTGCGGTATCGATTCCAGAACGTCGGCCAACGCCCATTGCGCCGGGCTGAACGTGCAGAAGGTCAGGTACTGGTGCACCTTGCGAAACTCCACCGACAACGGCCTGGGCGCGATGCAGTAGCCGAGCTTCCAGCCGGTACAGTGGTAGGTCTTGCCGAATGAGCTGACGACGAAGCTGCGCGGCGCCAGTTCGTCGTGACACAGCACGCTGTGGTGGGGCACACCGTCGAACACGATGTGCTCGTAGACTTCGTCCGACAACACCAGGATGTCGCTGTCACGGACGATGTCGGCGAGCGCGTCCAGGTCGCTGCGAGCAAACACGGCGCCGGAAGGATTGTGCGGGCTGTTGACCAGAATCATGCGTGTGCGTGCGGTCACCGCATCGCGTACGCGCTGCCAGTCGACGGCGAAACTTGGCAACCGCAGCGGGATTCGTACCGGCACGCCGCCGTTGAGTTCGATCGCCGGCGCGTACGAGTCGTAGCAGGGATCGAGAAGAATGACCTCGTCGCCGGCACGCAGCACCGCAGCGAACGCGGCGTACAGGGCCTCGGTTGCACCACTGGTGACCGTGATCTCGGCGTCGACGTCGACCGTGCGGCGATACAGCCGTTGCGTCTTCAAGGCGATCTGCTCGCGCAGCTTCGGCACTCCGGTCATTGGCGCGTACTGGTTGCGACCCTCGCGCGCATGCCGGTCCAAGGCCTCGAACAGCTCCGGCGGTCCGTCGAAGTCCGGAAAACCCTGCCCCAGATTGATCGCACCGTGCCGTGCCGCCAGCTGCGACATCACAGTGAAGATGGTGGTGCCGACATGCGGCAGTTTGCTTTCAATCTTCATCTCTGAATGTCCAGGAGTTGGTCGGTGGTGGCTATGGGAGCGCGGCAGAGCGTCACCACCCGCCAGCTCCGACATCGGGCGGGAAACGCCTACTCACCACCCTCCAATTCCTCCCCGATCTGGGTCGGGTCGACCAGCAACGCGACCGCCTTGGCATCGACCGTGGCAATGCGCTCGGCCAGCTCACGTTCGACCAGCAGGTAGCGGCCGCGCATCTGGATCACGCCCAGTCGGCCGTCGTTGACCTGTTCCAGCTGCGCCTCGTCGACATAGACGCGGCGAATCTTGCCGCCGTACTCGAAATGACGCGGAATCTCGGCCTCCGGGCTATTGCAGGTCTTGCCGTCGAGCAAGGCCTGGACCTGGGCTCGCTGCACACGTCGACGCTCAGCCACCTCTCGCTCGATCCGTGCCTTCTCCTCGCGCTCACGCTGCTCGGCGCGCGCACGCAGCGCGTAGGCCTTGGCCAGGTCGATCTCCTCCTGGCTGCGCTGCCGCTGTGGCGGAGGCGCCGATTTGCCGGCATGGCGCCGAGGCGGCTTGCCGGTGGACGAGCCGGATCTTGCCTTCGGATCGGCCTTGGGCTTGGGCTTGCGCTCGACAGGCTTGAACTGGTCCAGAACGCCGCTCTGGCGCAGCGCGTCTCGCAGGGAACTGGTCATGCGGGGCTCGTAGGTCGGACTGCGCTGCCAAGAGTGCCCAGCGCGGCGACGCGAGGCAAGTGCCTAGTGTAGTGCGCCGGAAGTTTCGCACCATTCTCGCTTGGTCTTCGGCCCCGATTCGGCGTTGCTCGTCGTCGCCATAGCGCTGCTATGACTCCTCCTCGCGCCTTGTCTCGGGACCGAATCCACGGCGCGATAAAGGCACCAAACTTCCGGCGCACCACTAGCCCGCATTATTCATGAACCTTCTGCTGCGACCGCCGATCCATCCGCTGGGACGCGACGTGCTCCCTCCAGTCGGCTCGACGTAGTGTCGGCTACGCCTTCGCCGCCTTCCAGTCCGCGCGCCGCGTCCCAGCGGCGTCTCGACGGTCTCGCGACGAACGTTCATGAATAATGCGGGCTAGTGATCGCGATGCTCAGATCGGGGGTCTTTCGACGCTGCGGCCGCGACCGATCCCGTAGTAGGCCAGGCCGGCGGCTTCGACGCTTTCGGGATCATAAATATTGCGGCCGTCGAACACCACCGGCGTCTTCAGCAGTGCGCGCAGACGGACGAAATCGGGGCTGCGGAAGACTTTCCATTCGGTGACCACGACCAGGGCGTCGGCCTGCTCCAGCGCCGACAGTGCGTCGCGACACAATTCCAGGTCGGGCCGTTCTCCGTAGATCTGTCGGGTCTGCTCCATGGCCTCGGGATCGTAGGCTCTGACCCGCGCACCGTCGGCCCAAAGCTGCTCCAGCAGTCGGCGGCTGGGTGCTTCGCGCATGTCGTCGGTGTTCGGCTTGAAGGCCAGGCCCCAGAGCGCAATCGTGCGCCCCGCCAGATCGCCGAAATGCCGGCGCAACAACTGATGCAGGCGATCCTTCTGGGCATCGTTGACCGCCTCGACCGCTTCCAGCAGCCGCGGCAGGTAGCCGTGTCCACGAGCCGTGCGATCCAAGGCATTGACGTCCTTGGGAAAGCACGAGCCACCATAGCCGGCACCAGGATAGATGAAGTGATAGCCGATGCGCGGATCCGAACCGATGCCGCGCCGCACCTGTTCGATATCGGCGCCGACGCGCTCGGCGATATTCGCGATCTCGTTCATGAAACTGATCTTGGTCGCCAGCATCGCGTTGGCAGCGTACTTGGTCAGTTCGGCCGAGCGTACATCCATGACCACCAGTCGTTCGTGATTGCGATTGAACGGCGCGTACAGCCTGCGCAGGCAATCGATCGCGTGCTCGCTGTCGCTACCGATGACGATCCGGTCCGGACGCAGGCAATCCTGGATCGCGTCGCCTTCCTTGAGAAATTCCGGGTTCGAGACCACATCGAAGTCGATCTCGACGCCACGATCGCTCAGCGCCTGCGCGATCGTCGCCCGCACCCGGTCGGCGGTGCCGACTGGAACGGTGGACTTGTTGATGATGATCGCCGGCCGTACCAGCAGCCGGCCGATGCTGTGCGCGACCGCCAGGACATGACTCAGATCGGCGCTTCCATCTTCCCCCGGCGGCGTACCGACAGCCAGAAAGATCAGCTCGCCATGCTCGACACCGGTTGCGGCGTCGGTGGTGAAGCGCAGACGCCCCGCGGCCCGGTTTTCCCGCACCAACGGCTCCAGGCCGGGCTCGAAGATCGGAATCTCGCCGCGTTCAAGGCTGGCGATCTTGCCGGCATCGACATCGACACAGACGACCTGGTTGCCGACTTCGGCCAGACAAGCGCCCGATACCAGGCCGACATAGCCGGTGCCGAAGATGGTGACGCGCATGCGTTCTCTCCCTGGCTGCTGACGAACGCAGCGGACTAGTCGACGATCTCCAGCAGCTCGACGTCGAAGATCAAGGTGGCGTTCGGGCCGATCTGGCCCGTCCCCTGCTCCCTGTAGGCCAGGTGCGGCGGAATGAACAGCTGATACTTGCTGCCGACCGGCATCTGCCGCAGGGCTTCGACCCAACCGAGAATCACGCCACCGAGCGCGAACTCGGCCGGCTCGCCGCGCTCGACCGAGCTATCGAATATGGTGCCATCGATAAGAGTGCCGTGGTAATGCACTCGAACCCGATCGCGCACGCTCGGCTTCGGGCCACTGCCTTCACGGACGACACGGTATTGCAGACCCGATTCGGTGACCACGACCTCGGGCTTGCGGGCATTGGCGGCGAGAAAGGCCTCCCCTTCACGGAGATTGCGCTCGGCTGACTGCTGCCGTTCGATCTGCAGCCGTTGCTGCATCCGCTGGGTGAACTCTTGCCGTACCTGCGCGACTTCGTCCGGACTCAGTTTCGGCTCCCGCCCCTCGAGTACGTCGGCGATCGCCTGTGCGAGAACAGCGGTGTCGATCTCGTCGCGCGCCGGTGCGATACGGGTACCGAACTCGACTCCGAAGACGTAGCTGACCCGCTCCCGGTCATTGGCAAAGCCATCATCGACCGGCATTGGTGCCGTGTCGGAACCGCGGCTACAAGCCGCCAGAATGGCGGCAGAAACCAACAGCGCCACAATCGTCGGCGCAAGCCTCAGCAAGGGGATCATGCGAGATTCCAATGGCTCGATGCGGTGCGGGTCGACCGCGCAGCTCTTGCGATGTCCGGACGGCTGGATCAGCCGCCCGGAACTGTGTCATACCGGCAGCGCCGTCGACCAGCGACGGCGCCCTCGATCACTCCAGCACTTCCAGCAGCTCGACCTCGAAGGTCAACGTCGCATTCGGGCCGATGTTCGGCGGACCACTCTCGCCATAGGCCAGCTCGGACGGAATATAGAACTTGTACTTGCTGCCGACGGGCATCAGCTGCAAACCCTCGGTCCAGCCACGGATGACTCCGTTCAGCGGGAACTCGGCCGGCTGACCGCGATCGATCGAACTGTCGAAAGTTTTGCCGTCGAGCAAGGTGCCGACATAGTGGACGCGGACCCGATCGGTCGCCGCTGGCTTCTTGCCGGAGCCCTCGGTGATCACTTCGTACTGCAGACCGGATTCGGTCGTGGTGACACCGCTCTTCTTCGCATTCTCGGCCAGGAAGGCTTCGCCTTCGGTGCGATTGCGGGTGGCAGCGGCGGTCTGCTCTTCCATCGCCTTGGCCTGCAGACGCTGCATGAACTGCGTCTTCACTTCTTCAGCCTGCTCGTTGGTCAGCTTGGTCTCACGTCCGGCAAGCACGTCCTCCAGACCCTTGACCAGAATCGCGACATCGATCTCATCCTTGATCTGTGACAGGTTGCGGCCGACATCCATGCCGACCATATAGCTGACCTTGTGCTTCTCACTGCTCAAATCCTGCGCGACTGCGGTCGATACAGCAGCAGCAAGTACGGCGGACGCGACAAGGGCGTGCTTGAACGAAAACGACATTGGGTTCTCCTGATGAATTTTTTGGGGCAGCCAGTCCGGCGGCGGGCCAAACTCCCGGCACCACGGACCACGCAAGCGCGGGCAATGCTGCCCCGACGCGGGCCTATTGTGACGGCGGGATTGGGCAAGGGCAACGCAGTGTTGACCCGGCTTGGCGGCAATGGTTCCCGATCACGGCCGACGCGCCAGTTCAGCCTCGATCGCCTCACGCAAACCGGCGTCGTCCGGCGAGATCCGGCTGCCAAAGCTGGCCACTACACGACCTTCCCGACCAATCAGATACTTATGAAAGTTCCAGCCTGGGTATTCGCCGCCGGCCTGGGCGGCCAGGGCGGCATAAAACGGGGTGGCTTCGCCCTCACGGACGCTGACTTTCTCGAACATCGGAAACTGAACGCCATAGGTGTTGGTGCAGAACTCCAGGATTTCCTGCTCGCTGCCCGGCTCCTGGCCCATGAAGTCGTTGGACGGAAAGCCGAGCACGGCGAAGCCTTGACCGGACAGCTCGGCCTGCAGCGCCTCCAGGCCCTCGTATTGCGGCGTAAAGCCGCACTTGCTGGCGGTGTTCACGACCAACAACACCTGGCCGTGGAAGCGCTGGCACAGATTTACCGGCTCGCGACCGGCCAGCGGGCGGAATTCGACATCGAGCAGGGGCGCATCGCAGACGGCCTGCGCTCCAGGGGCGGCGACGATCATCGCCAGACCCAGATACTTCAGCAATAGATTCATGACTCAGCGTGCCGTTTTCGGATCAACCGGCACAATAGCCGGCTGCCGCGTCGGCGACCAGTGACGGTGACAGCCGGATGCATTTGCAGACACTGCTCAGGCCGGCTAGAATGCCCGACCCGCCGATTCAGGCGGCAGGCGCGCGAGCGCCGAATTCGCACATCGATCGTCACCCTGGTGGGGTGCCCCGGCAAAAAAACGGGGTCGCCAGCGGCGGATCGATGGAGGATCAACCCCGGAGCATCCCGCTCGGTGAATCACCGCCGCGGCGCTCCTGTTTGCAAGGCAACCACCATGACCCAGATCACCATGCGCCAGATGCTCGAGGCTGGCGTGCACTTCGGTCACCAGACCCGTTATTGGGATCCTCGCATGTCGCCGTTCATCTTCGGCGCCCGCGGCAAGATCCACATCATCAACCTCGAAAAGACCCTGCCGCTGTTCAATGACGCGATGAACTTCATCGGCAAGCTCGCCTCGCGTCGCGGCAACGTTCTGTTCGTCGGCACCAAGCGCTCCGCGCGCGAGGCGATCCGCGACGAGGCGATCCGTTGCAGCATGCCCTATGTCAGCCAGCGCTGGCTCGGCGGCATGCTGACCAACTTCCGCACCGTCAAGCAGTCGATCGCCCGCCTCAAGGAACTGGAGACGATGGAGTCCGACGGCAGCATGGAGCGCTTCGTCAAGCACGAGGCGTTGCGACTGCGGCGCGAGAAGGACAAGCTGGAATCGTCATTGGGCGGCATCAAGAACATGCCTTCCCTGCCCGACTGCCTGTTCGTGATCGACGTCGGCCACGAGAACATCGCCGTCGCCGAAGCCAAGAAGCTCGGCATCCCGGTGGTTGCTGTCGTCGATACCAACTACGACCCGAGCCTGGTCGACTACGCAATTCCGGGCAATGACGACGCGATCCGTGCGATCCAGCTGTACGCGCGCGCTGCTGCCGATGCCGTGCTCGAGGGCAAGGCGACCGCGCCGACGTTCTCGACCAGCGACTCGGAGTTCGTCGAGCTCGACGCCGAGGGCAACCCGGTCGCCGAAAAACGCGCTGACCCGCGCCGCAAGCCGGCACCGAAGGGCAAGCCCGGCGCCAAGGCTCCGGCCCGGCGCGCGCCGGCGGCCAAGGCTGCCGAGAAGCCTGAGGCCGCCGAGCCGAGCAGCGAACCTGCAGCTGTTGCCGATACCGCCGCTGCCGAGGCCCCGGCTGCCGCCGAGTAGCCCGGCGCCCGGCCTGGCACCAGGCCGGGCGCCTGTCACACCCTTGCCGCATCTTCCCCGCAGGCTGATGCGGCCAATGCATTCTTACGATTCGAGGTAGAACAGCCATGACGATCACCGCCAGTCAGGTGAAGGAACTGCGCGAGCGCTCCGGCGCCGGCATGATGGAGTGCAAGAAGGCCCTGACCGAGGTCGGCGGCGACATCGAGGCCGCCATCGAATGGCTGCGCAAGCAGGGTCTGGCCAAGGCCGACAAGAAGGCCAGCCGGGTCGCGGCCGAGGGCCGTATCGCCCTGGCTCAGAACGGCAACAAGGCAGTCCTGGTCGAGGTCAACTCGGAAACCGATTTCGTCGCCAAGGACGGCAACTTCATCGGCTTCACCGATGCCGTCGCCGAGATTGCCCTGAGCGCTGGGGCGACCGATGTCGACGCCCTGAAGGCGGCGACACTGCCGTCTGGCGAGACCGTCGAGGAAGCGCGCTCGAACCTGATCACCAAGGTCGGCGAAAACGTTCAGCTGCGTCGTCTCGCCCATGCCGGCAGTGACCGCAACCATGTCGCCGCCTATGTCCACGGCGGTCGCATTGGCGTGCTGGTGGAGCTGGCCGGTGGTGACGCCGAGCTGGCGCGCGGCCTGGCGATGCACGTCGCGGCGATGAATCCGGCGCACAACAAGCCCGGCGACGTGCCGGCCGAGTTCGTCGAAAAGGAGAAGGAGATCGAGCTGGCGAAGATGTCCGACAAGGACCGCGCCAAGCCGGCCGAGATCCTGGAGAAGATCATCAGCGGCAAGATCGCCAAGATCGTCAACGAGGTGACGCTGTACGGCCAGCCCTACGTGCTCGACTCCAATCAGACCGTCGAAGCGGTGCTCAAGGCCGCCGGTGCCGATGTCGTCGGCTTCCAGCGCGTGGTCGTCGGCGAAGGCATCGAAAAGGTCGTCGAGGACTACGCGGCCGAGGTCATGAAGCAGGCAGGCCTGGCCTGAACTTCGGCGCCCGACGACAACGTCGAAGCACCGTAGCGCCGTTCCACGGGGACACCGTTTGACCCGACAGCCGCCCATCCGGGCGGCTGTTTCATGTCGGCGCAGGCGCTGCCCCGCGCTCCAGCTCCTCCTGTAGAATGACGGTGTTTTGCCCGCCAGAGAACACCATGCCCTCCAGCCTCAAGTATCAGCGTGTCGTGCTCAAGCTGTCCGGCGAGGCGCTGATGGGCGATGCCGACTACGGCATCGACCCGCAGACCCTGACGCGCCTGGCCGCCGAGATCCATGACGTCGCCAATCTCGGCTGCCAGATCGGCGTCGTCGTCGGCGGTGGCAACATCTTCCGCGGCGCCGGTCTCGCCGCCAAGGGCATGGACCGGGTCACCGGCGATCACATGGGCATGCTGGCGACGGTGATGAACGCGCTGGCGATGCAGGATGCACTGGAGCGGCGCGGCGCCCTGGTCCGGGTCATGAGCGCAATCAAGATCAACGAGGTCTGCGAGGATTTCATCCGCCGACGCGCCATCCGGCACCTGGAAAAGGGCCGGATCGTCATCTTCGCCGCCGGCACCGGCAATCCGTTCTTCACCACTGACTCGGCTGCGGCTTTGCGCGCGATCGAGATCGGCGCGCAACTGCTGGTCAAGGCAACCAAGGTCGACGGCATCTACACCGCTGATCCGGCCAACGACAGCAGCGCGACCCGCTACGACCGCCTCAGCTACGGCGAGGTGATCGAGCGCGACCTGAAGGTCATGGACACGGCCGCATTCGCGCTGTGCCGGGACCACCATATTCCAATCCGGGTCTACGACCTCGAACTGGTCGGCGCACTCGGCAAGATCCTGGAAGGCCAGAGCATCGGCACCCTGGTCGAGGGCTGACACGCGAGCAACGAGGTACAGCGGCTATACTGTGCGGTCAGCCCAGCAGCCAGAGGCCGGATATGCTCAATGAGATCAACAAGGACGCCGAGACGCGGATGAAGAAGAGCGTCGACGCCTTGCGCCAGGACCTTACTCGTCTTCGCACCGGTCGCGCCTCGACCGCCCTGGTCGAGCACCTGAAGGTGAACTACTACGGCTCCGACGTGCCGCTCAGCCAGGTCGCGAATATCGCCGTTTCCGACGCCCGTTCGATCACGATCACGCCGTGGGAAAAGAATCTGGTCGCTCCGATCGAAAAGGCGATCATGACCTCGGATCTCGGCCTGAATCCAAACACCGCCGGCACGACGATTCGTATCAACCTGCCGCAGCTGACCGAAGAGCGTCGCAAGGAATTGTCCAAGCACGTCAGTCACGAAGGCGAGAACGCAAAAATCGCCATCCGCAACATTCGCCGCGACGCGATTCATCAGGTCAAGGAACTGCTGAAGGAAAAGGAAATCTCCGAGGACGACGAGCGTCGCGCCGAGGATGACATCCAGAAACTCACCGATCACCACGTCAAGGAGGTCGACGTCGTGGTCAAGGCGAAGGAAGAGGAGTTGATGGCCATCTAGTGCAGTGCGTCACTAGCCGACAACCGACGATTTGAACGCAGCCATGATCCTCCCTCAGATGCTCGGCCGATCGCGCCAGAACCTGACCTGCCGGGCCCGGCTGCGGTGGGCGTAGCGACCGCTGCCGTCAGCGATTCGTCGCGTGCTCCGGGTACGTTGAGAGCCGAACTCGGGCGCCTGCCACGGCATATCGCCATCGTCATGGATGGCAACGGCCGCTGGGCAAGGTTGCGCGGCAAGCCGCGCAGCTTCGGGCACCGGGCCGGCCAGAAGGCGGTACGTGCGACGGTTGAGTTCTGCCTGCGCCAAGGCATCGAGACGCTGACCCTGTTCGCGTTTTCGAGCGAGAACTGGAACCGGCCCGCGGGTGAGATCAAGGCACTGATGGAGTTGTTCCTGCGTGCCCTGGATCGCGAGATCAAGTCGCTGAATGAGAACCAGGTTCGCCTGCGCTTCCTCGGCGATGTCGACGCATTCCAGGACAAGTTGCGTGCCCGCATGCGCGAGGGCGAGCGGCTCACGGCCGGCAACCGCGCCCTGGATCTGAACATCGCGGTCAGCTACGGCGGTCGCTGGGATCTCGTCCAGGCCTGCCGCCGCATTGCCGAACGGGTCGCTCGCGGCGAGTTGGATCCGGCCATGATCGATGAGCCGCTGGTGCACGCGCACACCGCGCTCGCCGATCAGGCCGCGCCGGACCTGCTGATCCGCACCGGCGGCGAACAGCGCATCAGCAACTTCCTGCTCTGGCAGATCGCCTATGCCGAGCTGTTTTTCACCGACACCCTCTGGCCTGACGTCGATGCCGAAACCCTGAGCGCGGCCTGCATCGACTTTGCTGGACGTCAGCGGCGCTTCGGCCTGACCTCGGAGCAGCTCGCGCCATGAGTTCCGGCCTGGCGCAGCGCATTGCCACCGGTCTGGTGCTGGCACCGGCCGTGGTGCTGGCGATCCTGTTCTTGCCGCCGCCCGGGTTTGCCGTTCTGGTCAGCGTTCTGATGCTCGCCGCGTTCTGGGAGTGGACCCGGTTATCGGGCCTGCCGCAGCGACCGCTTCGGGCAGCGCTATTGGCCGGTCTGGGAATGCTGTTCGCGGCCATCTTCCTGCTCCTGCCGCCGGTCACCTTGCAGCACCTGGCCCTGGCCGGCTGCGGATTCTGGCTGCTTGCGGCGCTCTGGCTTCGTCATCGTGACTTCGCCGCTCGTGACAGCAGCGCGCATCGGCTGCTGAAGCTCGCCGCCGGGGCAATCTTGTTGCTTGCCGCCTGGGCCGGTGCGCTGTTCATTCGCGACGGTTTGAACAACGGTGCGCTGTGGCTGATTGCGTGCCTGGCCGTGATCTACGGGGGTGACACGTTCGCCTATTTCAGTGGCCGCACGTTCGGCGGCCGCAAGCTGGCGCCGAACATCAGTCCCGGCAAGACCTGGGCCGGGCTGTACGGAGCGCTGGCCGGTGCCATCGTCGTCGCCCTGGTCGCCGGCTGGCTGCTCGGCCTGCGCGGCCATGCGCTGGCGCTGTGGCAGGCACTGGCCATCGTCTGCCTGTTGCTGTCGATCGTCGGTGACCTGTTCGAAAGCCTGATCAAGCGCCATCGTCAGGTCAAGGACTCTGGCCGGCTGTTTCCCGGCCATGGAGGCGTCCTGGATCGCGGCGACAGCCTGTTCGCGGCCCTGCCCGCCTTTGCCGTCGGCCTGGCCTGGCTGCTGGCGTGAAGCGGATCTGCCTGCTCGGCGCTACCGGCTCGATCGGTGCCTCGGCGCTGGATGTGATCGGCCGCCACCCGGAGCGCTTCCAGGTTCGCACGCTGAGTGCCAACGACAACGTCGAATCGCTATTGCCCTTGTGCCGGCGCTTTCGACCCCAGTACGCGGTGATCGCCGATCCATCCCGGCACTCGCAGCTTGCCGACGGTCTGCGGGCGGCTGGTCTGGAGACCGAAGCGCTGGCCGGCCCGGAGGGCCTGGATTTCGCCGCCGCCGAGCCTGGTGCGGACATGGTCATTGCCGCAATCGTCGGTGCCGCCGGCCTGCCGGCGACCCTGGCTGCTGCCGCCGCCGGCAAGATCCTACTGCTGGCCAACAAGGAGGCCGTGGTCATGGCCGGTCCGCTGCTGTTCGCCGCGCTCCAGACCAGCGGCGGCCGGCTGCTGCCGATCGACAGTGAGCACAACGCCATCTTCCAGTGCCTGCCGCCCGGGTTCGATCGCGATCTGGCCGCAGCCGGGATCGAGCGCCTGATCCTGACCGCATCCGGTGGCCCGTTCCGTGACTGGTCGCCGGACGATCTGGCGCAGGCAACCCCCGAGCAGGCCTGCGCGCACCCGAACTGGCGCATGGGCAGGAAGATCTCGGTCGATTCCGCCACCCTGATGAACAAGGGCCTGGAAGTGATCGAGGCGCACTGGATGTTTGGCGCCGCAGCCGACCGGATCGAGGTCCTGGTGCACCCGCAAAGCCTGGTTCATTCCCTGGTTGAATACGCCGACGGCTCGCTGTTGGCTCAGTTGGGTAGCCCGGACATGCGCACCGTCCTGGCCCATGCCCTGGCCTGGCCCGAGCGGATCGCGGCCGGCGTCGAACGCCTGGATCTGGTCCGCCACGGCCGATTGGAGTTCGAGGCGCCGGATCGACGACGTTTTCCGTGCCTGGATCTGGCCTATCAGGCGCTGGCCGATGGTGGGGCCGCCCCGTGTCTGCTCAATGCCGCCAACGAGGTCGCGGTGGCCGCGTTTCTGGCCGGACGGCTGCGCTTTACCGACATTCCAAACGTGATCGCCCATGTCCTGGCCAACGAGGACGCGGGACCGGTTCAGGATCTGGCAACGATACTCGCCTACGATACCCAGGCGCGTCATCGGGCCGAAGCCTGGATCGTCGGGCGCGACCGGTAGCCGATTGCAAGACGGAGCGAATCGAGATGGAAAGGATGACAGGGGATTGCAGTGACGGAACCGGGGATCAGGCGGCGCCTTGGGCGTGCGCCAGAACTGCGGGGAAATCTCCAGCACCCGGGCGTGATCGCACCGGCACGACCACGTCGGCCACGAAGGTCTGAACAATGGGCGAATTCTTCGGTTCAGTCTGGTGGTTGCTGGTCACCCTTGGCCTGCTGATCACCTTTCACGAGTATGGACACTACTGGGTCGGGCGTCGCTGTGGCGTCAAGGTGCTGCGCTTCTCGGTCGGCTTCGGCAAGCCATTCTGGAGCCGTCATGATCGTCATGGCACGGAGTTTGCGATCGCACCGATCCCGCTGGGCGGCTACGTCAAGTTTCTCGATGAACGCGAGGACGAGGTCGCGCCGTCGGAGCGGCATCTGGCCTTCAACAACAAGTCCATCGGCCAGCGCATGGCGATCGTCGCCGCCGGCCCGGCGGCAAACCTGCTGTTCGCGCTGCTGGCCTTCTGGGCGATGTACCTGGTCGGCAAGCAGGATTTCGCGCCGGTCCTGGGTCGAGCCGACGGAATCGCGGCCGAGGCCGGACTGCGCGCCGGCGACCGCCTGATCACCGTCGATGGCCATGTCGTCGAGAACTGGACCCATGCCTCCCTGCCGCTGATCACGGCCGGCGTCGACCGCCGCAGCATCACGGTCGAGGTCGCCAACCCGAGCGGCGAACAGCGCCAGGTCGAACTGGATCTGTCCCGGCTGCCGCCGGGCACGCGCGAGCCGAGGATGCTGTTCGCCGTCGGCATCCTGCCGCGACACTTTCTCAAACCGGCGCAGATCGGCGCGGTCTCGGCAGGCATGCCGGCCGAGACCGCGGGGCTTCAGTCCGGCGATTTGATCCTCAGCATCGGCGCTGAACCGGTCAATGACTGGAGTCAGGTGCCTGAGCTGATCCAGCGCGGCGGCGAAACCGGCGCCCCGGTGCCGTTCCAGGTCAAGCGTGACAATCAGACCCTGGATCTGCTCGTCGAACCGCGCTGGACCGAGCGTCCGGACGGAAATGGCATGTACTGGGCCGTCGGCATTGGCGATCAGCGCCATGTCCACGAATACGACGCGCTGCTGCGCTACGGCCCGATCGACGCCATCGGCGCTTCATTCCGGGAGACCTGGACCATGACCTCGGCGACCCTGGGCATGCTCTGGCGCATGGTCGCCGGCCGCGCCTCACTGGAGAACCTGTCCGGCCCGATCACGATCTCGCAATTCGCCAATGCCTCGGCCCGCAGCGGGGTTGGCCACTTCCTCTGGTTCCTCGCGGTCATCTCGCTCAGCCTGTGCATCATCAACCTGCTGCCGATCCCGATCTTGGACGGCGGCCACCTCCTGTATTACCTTATCGAACTGGTCAAGGGCTCTCCGGTCAGTGAACGAGCGATGGCGGCCGGCCAATACATCGGCCTGTTGGCGCTCGTGGGATTGATGGGACTGGCCTTTTACAACGATATCGCCCGGTTGATCTCCTAGCGCCCGGAGACGGCCATGGCCGGACAAAGATGCAGAACCCAACCCAGGAGCCTGGTTCGACCCCGAACGTGAGACCCATGTGTGCGAGCCGACCGACCATCCGCGATGGCTCGGCCGGATCGTCGCCGCGCCCGGGGCAAACCAGCGGACACCGGCCCGGTGTCCCAGGACTTGCTACTTTTTTGGACTGATGATGAAACGAATCGCTGCATCCCTGTTGCTCGCCCTGTCCTTGCAGGCGCATGCCGTAGACCCGTTCGTGGTTCAGGACATCCGCATCGACGGCTTGCGCCGGATCAGCGAAGGCACGGTGTTCAACTACCTGCCGATCGAACGCGGTGACCACGTCGACCGAGCCCGCGTCGGCGAAGCGATCCGTGCCCTGTACCGGACCGGCTTCTTCGAGGACGTCGAACTGAGCCGTCAGGACAAAATTCTGGTCGTCACCGTGCGCGAACGACCCGCAATCGCCAAACTGACCTTGAGTGGCAACAAGGAGATCAAGGAAGAGGATCTGCGCCGCGGCCTGACCGATATCGGTCTTGCCGAGGGCGAGGTCTACAACCGGCTGGCACTGGACCGCGTCACCCAGGAGTTGACCCGCCAGTACAACAATCGAGGCAAGTACAACGTTTCGGTGACGCCGGCGGTGAACGAGCTCGACCGCAATCGAGTCGAGATCAACATCGTCATCGCCGAGGGCCGTGCAGCCCGTATCAAGCACCTGAACATCATCGGCAACGAGGTCTTCACAAACAAGGAGCTGCGTCGCGGCTTTGATCAGAGCGTCACCAACTGGACCTCGTGGTATTCGCGCGACGACCAGTATTCACGGGAAAAATTCACCGGCGACATCGAAAAGCTGGTCTCGTTCTACCAGGATCGTGGCTACCTGGATTTCGACATCGAGTCGACCCAGGTGTCGATCAGTCCCGACCGGCGCAACATCTTTATCACCGCCAATATTCGTGAAGGCGAGGTCTATACGGTCACCGATGTTCGTCTGACCGGTGAACTGATCCTCAGCGAGGAGAACCTGCGCCGCCTGGTCCAGATTCAGCCCGGTCAGATCTATTCTCGCCGCCTGGTCGAGCGGACGTCGGATTCGATCTCTGCGATCCTCGGCAACATCGGTTACGCCTTTGCCGAAGTCATGCCGATCCCCGAACTCGACCCGGAAAAGCGGGAGGTCGCGCTCACCTTTCTGGTCAACCCCGGCAAGCGGGTCTATGTCCGGCGCGTGGCATTCAAAGGCAACACCCGTACCGAGGACGAGGTGCTCCGGCGCGAAATGCGCCAGTTCGAGGGCACCTGGTTCTCACAGGCGGCGGTCGACCGCTCGAAGATCCGCCTGCAGCGATTGGGCTACTTCGAAAAAGTCGATGTCGAAACACCGAGGGTTCCGGGCAGCGACGACCTGGTCGACGTCGAAGTGACGGTCGAAGAACGCCCCACCGGTGCCTTCCAGTTCGGTGTCGGCTATTCGCAGCTGCAGGGGGTGATCAGCAGCCTTAGCGTGCAACAGGACAATTTCCTGGGCAGCGGCAACAGCGTGGGCGTAAATCTGCAGAACAACCGGTTCTTCAAGCGCATCGATCTCACGTACAGCAATCCCTACGTGACCGACAACGGCCTGAGCGTCGGTTACAACGCCAGCTATCGTGAACTGGATTTCGGCCAGCAGAATCTGGCCGCATACACGACCGATACCGCCGCCTTCAACATGTTCTTCGGCGTACCGCTGACCGAAACCGACACCTTGTCCCTGGCTCTGGGTATCGACAAGACCCGGATCAACCCGGTCGCCGGTACTCCGGAATTCATCTTCGACTATCTGCTGCGAGTCGCCGCCAGCTCCGGCAACATCGAACGCCGCACGTTCCACAGCTGGCGGCTGGAGGCCGGCTGGTCGCGCGACAGCCGCAATCGCTTCTTCAACCCGACCCGAGGCAGCTTCCATCAAGTCGGCGCCGAGATCGCCCTGCCCGGCTCGACCCAGGAGTTCTACAAGCTCTACTATCGCTTCGGCCGTTACTTCCCGGTCAATTCCTGGCTGACCCTGCTCGCGGCCGGCGACGTCGGTTACGGCGACGGATACGGCAATGCCGTGCCGATCTTCGACTGCACCCCGCTGGTCAACGACCCGGGCACCGAGGTTCCGCCGGTCGACTGCACGGAAGGTTCACGGCTGCCATTCTTCGAAAACTTCTATGCCGGCGGCGTGCGCTCGATTCGCGGCTTCGAGGACAACTCCCTTGGTCCGAGAATCGGCGGGGCTGGCCGCTCCGGCATCCCGATCGGCGGCGCCTTCCGCACCGTCGGCACGCTTGAGGCGATCTTCCCGACCCCGTTCCAGGCCGCCTCGGACAGCACCCGTCTGTCGTGGTTCGTCGATTTTGGCAATGTCTATCCCTCGGCGTCCGATTTCGAGTTCCGAGAGTTTCGCGTCTCGACCGGCCTGTCGTTCCAGTGGCGGGCGCCGATCGGCCCAATCGTGCTGAACTTCTCTTATCCGATCATGAAGGACCGCGACGACGAGATCGAACGCTTCCAGTTCACCTTCGGCTCGATGTTCTGATCGGAGTCCGATTCGACCGGTCCGGCTCGTACGATGCGGCTCGTCCCGACCACTGTCAGTAGCGCCCTGGGGGCGCACCCGCTGCGCTGCCTGTTGATGCTGGTGGCGCTGCTCACCAGCGGCCACGCCTTGGCACAGACCCGGGTTGGCTATGTCGACATGCAGCGTCTGCTCGACAATGCGCCGCAGATGTCCTCCGGCAGCGACGCGCTCCGTAGCGAGTTCGCCGAGCGCGACCGCCAGTTGAAGGCTGATGAGACTCGACTGGAGCGGCTTCAGCAACAGCGCCGGGAGGCTGACGAGTCGGCTGCGGCCCGTCTCGAAGCCGAGATCGATGCCTTGCAGCGACGTGTGCGACGCACCCGAGATACTCTGCGCGAGGAGCTGCGCCGGCGCAGTGAGGAAGAACTGGAACAACGCTGGCGTGAAATCACCGAGGCGGTCGCGGCATTCGCCCGCGACGAGAACTACGACCTGATCGTGTCGAGCCCGGTGTTCTATGCCAGTCCGTCGATCGACATCACCGACCGTATCCTGGCCCGCCTGCGGCAGACACGAACCGACAACAACGAGCCATGAGCGCCACCTACCGACTCGACGAGCTGGGCCGACGCTATGGATTGGATTGGCGCGGCAACCCGGCCCGGCTGATCGCGGGCGTAGGCAGTCTGGAGCAGGCCGGTCCGGATCAGCTCAGTTTTCTCGCCAACTCCCAACTCAGCAGCCTGCTTGCCCGCACCCGGGCTGGCGTCGTCGTACTGCATGCCGATAGCGCCGACGCTCGCATCGGAGATTGCCTGATCTCGGACAACCCGCATGCCAGCTTCGCGCGCATCGCTGCGCTGTTCGAACAACGTCCTGCAGCCAGGCCGGGCATCGATCCCACGGCCGTGGTCGGACCCGGCGCATCGATCCATCCCGATGCCAGCATCGGCCCGTTCTGCCATGTTGCCGACGACGCACGGATCGATGCCGGAGTCGAACTGGGTCCGCACTGCGTCATCGGCCCACGCTGCCACATCGGCGCCCAGTCGCGCCTGGTCGCCCGGGTCACCCTGGTCCAGGATGTCAGTCTTGGGCAACGGGTGCTGTTGCACCCAGGCGCAGTGATCGGAGCAGATGGCTTCGGTCTCGCCTTCGATCGGGATGCCTGGTTGAAGGTGCCGCAACTGGGGGGAGTACGTATCGGCGACGACTGCGAGATTGGCGCCAACACCACGATCGACCGTGGCGCCCTTGAGGACACGGTTCTCGAGCAGGATGTACGCTTGGACAATCTGGTTCAGATCGCCCACAACGTCCGCATCGGCGCCCATACGGTCATGGCCGGATGCTCGGCGGTCGCGGGCTCGGCAAGGATCGGCAGCTATTGCCTGATCGGCGGCAAGGTCGGCATTGCCGGCCACCTGGACATCTGCGACAAGGTAACGATCACGGCAATGAGCATGGTCAGCCACGCCATACGCGAGCCTGGCGAGTATTCTTCCGGCATCCCGGTCCAGGAACGGCGGCGCTGGCAACGCACGATCGCCCGCCTGCGGCGCCTGGACCGACCAGGCCGACCCTCGGGGACAGACACAAGGACGACGATAGATGAGTGATTCCCAGGTTCCGGTCGCGGACATCGAGCGCATCTTCAAGATGCTGCCGCACCGTTTTCCCTTTCTGCTGGTTGACCGCGTGCTGGAGTTCGAAGCCGGCAAGCGCGTACGCGCATTGAAAAACGTCACCTTCAACGAACCGTTCTTCGCAGGTCATTTCCCGGACCACCCGGTAATGCCGGGCGTGCTGATCCTGGAGGCACTGGCCCAGACAGCCGGCCTGCTGGTGCAGCTTTCGGCCGAATCCAACCCTGATGTGACGCCGTTGTTCTATCTGGTCAAGATCGACAAGGCTCGCTTCAACAAGCTGGTCGTGCCGGGTGACCAGTTGATTCTCGATGTCGAGCAAAAGCGATTGATTCGCGGCATGGGTCTTTACAGCGGTGTCGCCCGAGTCGACGGCAAGGTGGTCGCCTGTGCCGACATCCTGTGCGCCGGCCGGCCGGGATGAGCGCGGGCATCCACGCCACTGCCTTGATCGACCCGGGCGCGCGCCTGGGTCGGAATGTCGAGGTCGGTGCCTATGCGATCATCGGCGCCGATGTCGAGATCGGCGACGACTGTCGGATCGGCCCTCATGCCGTGGTTCATGGGCCGAGCCGAATCGGTCGCAACAACCAGATCCATGCTCACGCCGTGCTCGGCGGCGACCCGCAGGACAAGAAATACAGCGGCGAACGCACGGAGCTGGTGATCGGCGATGACAACATCATCCGTGAGTTCTGCACCCTGAACCGCGGCACTGGCAGCGGCGGCGGCATCACCCGAATCGGCGACGACAACTGGATTCTTGCCTACGTCCATATCGCCCATGACTGTCAAGTCGGCAGCCATTGCGTATTCTCGAACAACGCCGCGCTCGCCGGCCATGTCGTCGTCGGCGACCATGTCATTCTGGCCGGCTACACCTTGCTGCATCAGTTTTGCCGCATCGGCGACCACGCATTCACCGCGATGGGCGCCAAGATCAATGCCGATGTCCCTCCGTATGTGCTGGTCGGCGGCAACTACGCGGTGCCGCGCGGAATCAACTCCGAAGGTCTGCGCCGGCGCGGCTTCGATGCCGAGCAGATCCGCGCGATCAAGCGCGCGTACAAGACTCTGTACGCCAGCGGCTTGAGTCTGGCTGATGCCCGGATCGAACTGGAGCGGATGGCCACCGAATCACCGGTAGTCGCCGCGATGGTCGAGTTTCTGGCCGTGTCCGAGCGCTCCTTGCTGCGTTGACAGGCCGGCCCCCGGAGTTCGCTCCCGAAACCGTGTCAGTGCGCGCCGCGCCGAGCCGGCAGCAACGATCCATCCACCGGCACTCAACAGTTGCGTATCATCGCTCGATGACCCCCGAACCGCTCTCGTCCGAGCCGTCGTCGCCGATCACCCAGGAACCCCATCTCGGCTCCCGGCCGGTCCGAATCCCGAGTCTCGAATCCCGGCCCCTGCGCATCGCCATGGTCGCTGGTGAAGCCTCCGGTGACCAGCTCGGCGCCGGTCTGATCCGGGCGCTGACCGAGCGTTGGCCGCAGGCCCGATTCTCCGGCGTCGGCGGTGAACAGATGCGTGCGGCAGGGCTTGACCTCTGGTCGGACTATCGACCCCTGGCGGTGATGGGTCTGTTCGAGGTGCTGCGTCATCTGCCGCGACTGCTGCGCTTTCGTGCCCAGTTGCTGCGGCGCCTGCTGCACTGGCAACCCGACATCTTCATCGGCATCGACGCCCCGGATTTCAATCTCGGCGTCGAACAGCGTCTGCGCCGCACCGGCATCACCACCGTGCACTATGTCAGCCCGTCGGTCTGGGCCTGGCGCGAGCGCCGCGCGGCCAAGATCGGGGCCAGCGCCGACTGCGTGCTGTGCCTGTTTCCGATGGAGCCGAAGATCTACGCACAGCACGGCGTCGACGCGCGCTTCGTCGGCCACCCGATGGCCGATGCGTTCGCGGAACGACCCGACCGCGAAGCCGCGCGCGCCGTGCTCGGCCTGCCACCCGAAGCGCCCGTCCTCGCCGTGTTGCCCGGCTCGCGCCTGGGCGAGATCCGGCGCCTGGCGCCGGTGTTTCTCGAATCCGCGCGCCGCCTGCAGGCTCAGCGCCCAAACCTGCAGATCCTGGTACCGGCCGCGAATGCCGTGTGCCGCGATGCCCTGGCCGCACTGCTGCCGACGGAATCACGCACTCTGCGTGTGCTCGATGGCCATGCCCACCAGGCGATGGTCGCCGCCGATGCCGTCCTGCTCGCCTCCGGTACCGCCGCGCTTGAAGCGGCACTGGCAAAGCGGCCGATGGTGGTCGGCTACCGGCTCGCGGCGCTGAGCCATTTCATCGTCAAACACCTGGGGCTGCTCAAGATCAGTCGCTACTCGCTGCCGAACATCCTGCATGGCGGTGATCTGGTTCCCGAGTGCATGCAACACGACTGCACTCCGGAGCAGCTGCTGCCGGCGCTGACCGAGCTGCTCGACAACCACGCTGCGCGCCAAGCGCAGCTGCTCGGCTTCGACGCCATCCATCGTGCGCTGCGCGTCCCCGGCGGCGCCAGCCTTGCCGCGGCCGAGGCAATCGCCGATCTGCTCGAGCGCGGCGCCAGGGCAACGTCGCCGTCGCCATGAAACTTCCAGCCTATCGCGCACGCAGCACCCAGGAATCCGGCATCGCCGGTGTCGATGAGGCCGGTCGCGGACCGCTCGCCGGTCCGGTCGCAGTCGCCGCGGTCATTCTCGACCCCTGCCGTCCGATCCCCGGCCTCGCCGACTCCAAGGCCTTGACAGCCGTGGCCCGCGAGCGCCTGTCGGCCGAGATCGTCGAACACTGCGCCGCCTGCTGCGTCGTCCTGGTCGCGCGCGACGAGATCGACGACATGAACATCCTCGGTGCGACCCTGGCCGGCATGGTGCGCGCCATCGCCGGACTGGTCCTGGCGCCGCGGCTGGCGATCATCGACGGCAACCGCGTCCCTCCCGGGCTGTCGTGCTCGGCGCTGGCCCTGGTCAAGGGCGATGCCCTGGAACCGGCGATCAGCGCCGCGTCGATCCTGGCCAAGGTCGCCCGTGACCGCTACATGTGTGAGCTGGACCGCCTTCACCCCGACTACGGCTTCGCCCGGCACAAGGGCTATCCGACCGCCGAACACCTGGAGGCACTGCGCCGGCTCGGCCCCTGCCCGGAACATCGACGCAGCTTTGCGCCGGTGCGCTCGCTGCTGGCTCCGACCCTGTTCTGATTACACTGGCGGGCCCGATTCAGTCCCACCTTTTCGCCATGGCCAGCTTCCATCCTCCGCACGTGCTCCTGCTCGGCCCCGGCCCGTCGCCAGTCCCTGAGCGCGTTCTGGCGGCATTGGCGCGACCGACGATCGGTCACCTCGACCCGCGCTTCGTCGCCATGATGGACGAGATCAAGCAGCTGCTGCGCGACAGCTTCCGGACCGGCAATGCCTTGACCCTGCCGGTCTCGGCACCGGGTTCGGCCGGCATGGAAACCGCCTTCGTCAACCTGATCGAACCGGGTGACACGGTGATCGTCTGCCGCAACGGCGTGTTCGGCGAGCGCATGCGCGAAAACGTCGTCCGCGCCGGTGCCATCGCGGTCGTCGTCGACGATGTCTTTGGCGAGCCGGTCGATCCGGAAAAGGTCGAGTCCGCGCTGACCGCACACCCCGGCGCCAAGGCGCTCGCCTTCGTCCACGCCGAGACCTCGACCGGTGTCCGCTCGGATGCCGCCAACCTGTGTCGACTGGCACGCGAGCACGGCGTGCTGAGCATCGTCGATGCCGTCACCAGCCTCGGCGGCATCGCCATCGATTGCGACGACTGGGCCGCCGATGCCATTTATTCCGGTTCCCAGAAATGCCTGTCCGCGCCACCGGGGCTTTCGCCAGTGACCTTCAATGAGCGCGCCGTCGCCGCCTTGAAGGCGCGGCGAACACCCGTGCAGAGCTGGTTCCTCGACCTGAATCTGGTGACCGGCTACTGGGGTCAGGGCCAAGGCGCGCGCAGCTATCACCACACGGCACCGATCAACCAGCTCTATGCACTGCACGAAGCGCTGCTGATCCTGCACGAGGAAGGCCTGCCGGCCGCGTTCCAGCGCCACGTCGAAAGCCATTGCCGGCTGCGCGATGGTCTGGCCGCCATCGATCTGGAACTGT
>CAZFUH010000018.1:0-22307 GCA_964522235.1 uncultured Rhodanobacteraceae bacterium | reverse complement strand
GTGTTCGCGAGTGTATGCGGGATCAGATTCACGGCGAAACCGCCAGCGTCAACGGAGTTGACGGTCAGGCTGGTACCGTCGACCGCGATCGAACCCTTGATTGCCAGGTAGCGTCGTAGGCTTTCGGGAACGTCGAAGCGATAGACGCGCGACAAGCCGTCTTCGGTGATTTCGCGCAGACGGCCAAGGCCGTCGACGTGACCGCTGACCAGATGGCCACCGAGACGGTCGTGCGCGCGCAAGGCGCGCTCGAGATTGACCCGCTCACCGGGAACGCGCTGCCCGAGCGTGGTCAGGCGCAGGGTTTCGCCGGACACGTCGCAGGCGAACTGGCGATCACGGAAACTGGTGACGGTCAGGCAGATGCCGGCGACGGCGATGCTTTCACCGTCGGCAAGAGGTTCACCGTCGAGTCCGGCACCATCGATACCAAGGCGCAGCCCGCCGTCGATCGGCTGGCTGTGGACGATGCGGCCGATGGCGGTAACGATTCCGGTGAACATGCGCAGCTCCTGGACCGGCCTAGGTCATGGTCGGCTTGATGATTGCCCGTCTGCCGGCTTGCGCAGCAGCAAGCGCAGATCGTCGCCGAAGCGACGAAGATCATGCCAGTGCCAGTCCGAAGCGAGATCGAGACCCGCGGGCGCCGGCAGACCCAGCAGGGGCCGGGCGCCGTCGCCGAGCAGGCACGGCGCAATGTACAGCAGCAGCTCATCGCACAGTCCGGCGGCAATGAAGGCGCCGGCGAGGGTGGCGCCGGCTTCGACCTGAACCTCGTTGCAGCCGCGGCCCGCCAAGTCTGCCAGCAGCGCATGCAGATCGAGCCGGCCATCGCGCTCGGCCACGATCAGACGTTCGACTCGTTGCAACGGTTGCTCGGCATCAACGCCGGCGACGTGCACGAACAGGGTCGGAGTGCTGCCGTCGAGCAGGTGAGCCCCGGCCGGCGTCGTCAATCCGGCGTCGAGCACGACGCGCAGCGGCGGCACGAATTCGAACGACTCAGCGTCCGCCAGACGCACGGTGAGACGCGGATTGTCGGCACGAACGGTACCGCTGCTAGTCAGCACGGCGCTGCTGCGCGCACGCCAGCGCATCACGTCGGCACGCGCATCAGAACCGGTGATCCACTGGCTGCGCCCGTCCGCCAGCGCCGTGCGCGCATCCAGACTCATGCCAAGCTTGACCCGCAGCCATGGCCGGCCGCGCTCGATGCGACTGAAGAACCCTCGATTCAGTTCGCGTGCGGCGTCGCGCATCAGGCCGCCCACGACCTCGATGCCGGCAGCACGCAGTCGCGCCAGACCGTCGCCGGCGTTCTGGAAGCTGTCCTCGCTGGCGAACACGACCCGGGCGATGCCGGCGGCGATCAGAGCATCGACGCAAGGTGGCGTCCGGCCATGCCGACCACAGGGCTCCAGGGTCACATACGCGGTTGCCCCGCGGGCCCGGAGACCCGCCTGTGCCAGGGCATGGATCTCGGCGTGCGCTTGGCCGGCGCGAACATGAAAACCGGCGCCGACGAACTGTTCGCCGTGGGCAAGCACGCAGCCGACCATCGGGTTCGGCTTGCTCGTATAGGCGCCCTGTTCGGCCAGACGCAGTGCCTGCGCCATGTGCGCGTGGTCGGCAGCGGTGAAACCGGCAGCCATCACTTGCCTCGCGGTCGCCCCGGAGCACCGTCGTCGAGCAGTGGCAGTTGCTTGCCTTCGAGAATCGGAATCTCGCGCTCCAGCCGCTCGATCTCTTCGCGAAACGCCTGCACGTCCTCGAACCGGCGGTAGACCGATGCAAAGCGCACGTAGGCGACCTGATCCAGCGGCCGCAGCGCCTCCATCACCCACTCGCCGATCCGCCGCGAGGGCACTTCGCGCTCGCTGTTGCGACGAAGAGCATCGATGATGCCGGCGATGATCTGATCGACGGCGTCGGCCTCGACCGGTCGCTTGTGCAAGGCGAGTTCCAGACCGGTGCGCAGCTTGCGCTCGTCGAACACCTCTCGCCGACCATCGTGTTTGACGATCGCCGGAAGTTTCAACTCAGCGGTTTCAAAGGTGTTGAAGCGGGCGCCGCAGGCCGGGCACTCGCGCCGGCGCCGAACCGTACTGCCATCGTCGCTCAGCCGCGAGTCGATGACCCGGGTGTCTTCGTGCTGGCAGAACGGGCAATGCATGTGGTCAGTGGGTACGCAGCAACGAGAAGCGAGAGACGCTGCCGCCGTCGATTTCCGTTCGCGCTGGCTTCTCGCTGCTCATCTTCGTGGCGATCAGCCGTACACCGGAAATGCGCGGCATTGCGCCTGGACCTTGGCGCGCACCGCCGCAATCACGGATTCGTCACCCGGGGCGTCGAGAACATCGGCCATCCAGTTCGCCAACTCGGTGCATTCGGCCGCACCGTAACCGCGCGTGGTCACCGCTGGCGTGCCGATGCGCAGACCTGAAGTCACGAACGGCGAGCGCGGGTCGTTCGGTACGGCATTCTTGTTGACCGTGATCTGCGCCCGGCCGAGCGCCGCTTCGGCGTCCTTGCCGGTGACCTCACGGCCGATCAGATCGATCAGCATCAGATGGTTCTCGGTGCCGCCGGAAATGATCCTGTAGCCGCGCGCAGCGAGGGTCGCAGCCATCGCCTTGGCGTTGGCGACGACCTGCTGCTGGTAGCTCTTGAACTCCGGTTGCAACGCCTCTTTGAACGCAACCGCCTTGGCGGCGATGACATGCATCAGAGGGCCACCCTGAATGCCCGGGAAGACGATGCTTTGCAGCTTCTTGACCAGCTCCTCGCCAGGCTGACTGGCAACGATGATTCCACCACGCGGCCCGCGCAAGGTCTTGTGGGTGGTCGAGGTGCAGACGTGGGCATGCGGTAGCGGGCTGGGATAGACACCGGCAGCGATCAGGCCGGCGACATGGGCCATGTCGACGAAAAAGATTGCGTCGACGGCGTCGGCGATGACCCGCATCCGCGCCCAGTCGACCACCTGCGAGTAGGCCGAGAAACCGCCGATCAGCATCTTCGGCCGATGTTCGCGGGCCAGGCGCTCGACCTCGTCGTAGTCGATCAGACCGGCGTCGTCGACTCCGTATTGCACGGCATTGAACAATTTTCCGCTGATGTTGACCTTGGCGCCGTGAGTCAAATGGCCGCCATGGGCCAGACTCATGCCGAGAATGGTGTCACCCGGCTGCAATAGCGACAGGTACACGGCCTGGTTGGCCTGCGAGCCCGAATGCGGCTGGACGTTGGCATAATCGGCGCCGAACAGTTGTTTGGCCCGTTCAATCGCCAACCGCTCGGCGACATCGACGTGCTCGCAACCGCCGTAGTAGCGCTTGCCTGGATAGCCTTCAGCGTACTTGTTGGTCAGCACGCTTCCTTGCGCTTCCAGTACGCGGGGGCTGGCATAGTTTTCCGAAGCGATCAGCTCGACATGATCTTCCTGCCGGCTGCGCTCGGCGGCGATGGCGGCGGCCAGCTCGTCATCGAAGCCGGCGATGCGGGTATCGGGGGCAAACATTGGTTCGGCACTCCTGGCCATCGGGTCGGGGAAGCCCCCTATGGTATCGCGAAGCATGCCCTGGTTCGGGCGAAGCGCGCTTCGGGCCTTAGAAATGCCGGCTGGCAGCTGTACAATGCCGGCCATCCACGCAGATCTGCGTCCGTCGCCGCTGGCTTCGGGCGTGCTGCCGTACCTTGCGGAAACGACAACCATGCAATACATCTACACCATGATCGGGGTCAGCAAGACCGTGCCCCCGCAGCGCCAGATCATCAAGGACATCTCGCTGAGTTTCTTTCCCGGCGCGAAGATCGGCCTGCTCGGCTTGAACGGCGCCGGCAAATCGACCGTGCTGCGGATCATGGCCGGCATCGACCAGGACTTCCAGGGCGAGGCTCGGCCACAACCGGACATCAAGATCGGCTATCTGGAGCAGGAGCCGACGCTGGATCCGGAGATGACCGTACGCGAAGCGGTCGAAGAAGGCGTGCACGAGATCCTGCACGCCCAGGCCGAGCTGGACAAGGTCTATGCCGCCTACGGCGAACCGGACGCCGACTTCGACGCGCTGGCGGCTCAGCAGGCACGCCTGGAGGCGATTCTGGCGGCCGGCGACGCGCACACCCTGGAGCAGCAGCTGGAAGTCGCCGCCGACGCCCTGCGGCTGCCGCCCTGGGATGCCCGTATCGGCCCGCTGTCCGGTGGCGAGAAGCGCCGCGTCGCGCTATGTCGTCTGCTGCTGTCGAAGCCGGACATGCTGTTGCTGGACGAGCCGACCAACCACCTCGACGCCGAATCGGTCGAATGGCTGGAACAGTTCCTGGTGCGTTTCCCGGGCACTGTCGTCGCCGTGACCCATGATCGCTACTTTCTCGACAATGCCGCGGAATGGATCCTGGAGCTGGATCGTGGCCGCGGCATCCCGTGGAAGGGCAACTATTCCAGTTGGCTGGAGCAGAAGGACGCTCGCCTGAAGCAGGAGGCAGTCCAGGAAAAGGCTCGCCAGAAGGCAATCGCGCGCGAACTGGAGTGGGTGCGCTCGGCGGCCAAGGGCCGGCAATCCAAGGGCAAGGCGCGTCTGGCGCGCTTCGAGGAACTGAACTCGGTCGACTACCAGCGCCGCAACGAAACCAACGAGATCTTCATTCCGCCAGGCGAACGCCTGGGTGACAGCGTGATCGAGTTTCTCGGCGTCAGCAAGGCGTTCGGCGACCGCCTGCTGATCGACGATTTGAACTTCAAGATTCCGCCCGGCGCGATCGTCGGCATCATCGGACCGAACGGCGCCGGCAAATCGACCCTGTTCAAGATGATCAACGGTCAGGAGCGACCGGATACGGGTGAGGTCAAGATCGGCCCGACGGTCAACCTCGCCTATGTCGATCAAAGTCGCGGCGCGCTTGAAGGCACCAACAACGTCTGGCAGGAAATATCCGGTGGCTCGGATATCCTGAATATCAACGGCGTCGAGATCCAGTCCCGCGCCTATATCGGCCGCTTCAACTTCAAGGGCCAGGATCAGCAGAAGATGGTCGGCACCTTGTCCGGCGGCGAGCGTGGTCGCCTGCACCTGGCCAAGACCCTGCTGCAGGGCGGCAATGTGCTGCTCCTCGAAACCCTGCGCGCGCTGGAAGATGCGCTGCTGGAGTTTCCAGGCTGTGTCCTGGTGATCAGCCATGATCGCTGGTTCCTGGACCGGATCGCGACCCATATCCTCTCGTTCGAGGGTAACAGTCACGTCGAGTTCTTCCAGGGTAACTATCAGGAATATGAGGCCGACAAGAAGCGCCGCCTCGGCACCGACGCCGATCGCCCGCACCGGATCCGGTTCAAGAAGCTGGCGTAGTGGCCTGACGCGCGTCTGGAACCGGCTGATCGGATCGTACGCGGTGCTACGACCGGGAACCGATCAGTTCTTGGCTCGGCGGAGCAGCAACCGCGGCAGCATGAGACCGAAGCGGATGCCCAGAGCGGACGCGACCAGGGCGCGCAGCGGCCAGGCGGCGCGCGGCTGGTGCTTGCGAAAATAGCGCCATAGCGAGCGGGTCTTCTGCCATTCGACCCAGATCGGCCGGCTGCGGCTGGACACGCCGCCAACGTGGACGATGCGCACGTCACCGGCACGACGAACCATCCAGCCGGCGTCACGAACACGCCGGCACAGGTCCAGATCCTCGGCGTGCAGGACGAAACCTTCGTCCATGCCGCCAATGTCGCGGAATAGGCGCGTGCGCACCAGGATCGCCGAGCCGTTTACGGCATCCACCGGCTCCGCCTGCGTCGAGACGACTTCAACCGTGTCGTTCGGTTCGGGCTGCTCGATGCCGGCCAGACCTGGCCAGCGTCGCTGCCAGCGATCCAGTCCCAGCAGGCTCATCAGGGCCCGGCGGGCGGTCGGCTCGCGCCGCCGTTGCGGTCCGTTTGCCCGGCCCTGCTCGTCGACGATCGCGCAACCGAGCAGTCCGGTGTCTGGCTGCGCGGCGAGATGGGCGCGCAGCCGGACCAGGGCGTCCGCGGGCACGTAGGCATCGGGGTTCAACAACAGCAATGCGTCGCCACGCGCGATGTCGGCGCCCTGGTTGCAGGCGGCGGCGAATCCGCGGTTGTCGAGATTGGCAATGAAGCGAAGCCTGGGCTCGACGGCTGCGTGCGCGCGTAGCCCTGGCGCGCTGCCGTCGCCGGAGGCGTTGTCGATGACGACGACCTCGACCGCCGACTGCATGGCAAATACGGCGTCCAGGCATTGCGGCAGGGTTCCCGCCGAACGATAGGCGACGACGATGACCGTGGTCAGTCCGGCGACGGGCTCGGTCATCGCGCGGGCCAGGTTCGGGCCGTCAGCGCAGGTCGAGCAGGCGGTCGCCCATCTCAGCCGCGGTTTGCCACAACGCGGGCCATAGCCGGTAGGACGAGGCTAGCTGCCGGCAAGCCTGGCTCAGGCGTTCGGCGCAGCCCTCGGCATCGAGATCCTGCGGCCATTCGTCCAGACGCGGCGGATCGCGCGCCAACAGCGCGCGACCGTTGGTCTCGACGATCCGTCGAACATCGGCCGCCCAGTACACCGGCGCCTGCGGAGCAGCCTGCAGGTGCTGCTGCAGGTGTTCGATCAGATCGGCGCGAACATAGCGCAGATATTCCTCAAGCACATCGACTCGGCTGGCAACCGAAGCACCGGCCAGGTCGTCCAGCTGCGCAGCCAGAAAGCGCAAACGCTCTGCCGGGTCGGCGCTGCGCGCCGGCTGCGCCTGATTGAGGATCCATTCGCGCAGAAATCGGTTGACGCCCGGCGTCAGTGGCTGCAACGCACGCTCAAAGCGCCCGCGCCGTCCTTCCTGAACATGACCGATCGTGATCGGCAGATGCAGAGTCAGGGTATCCGGGTGCAGATAGCTGGCCGTGATCCCGAACAATCCGTCCTCGCCTCGACCGCTGTTGGCCGTGCATGGCAGCAGTTGGCTGTTGTCGAGCATGAACGGAGTGAACAGCCCATGCGGGCGCGGGATCACACGGCTCGGCGCAAACTCCATCGTTTCAGCGTGGATATTGTGCAGATACAGATCGCGATCGGCCCAGAACCGGTCGCGCGATGCACCGCTCAATCGATACAGCCACAGGCTGTCGCTGGTGAATGATGCGCCGCGGGTGCCGGTATAGGTGGCCAGGATGCGCGCGTCGCCGCGCAGATGCGCCAAGCGCGCCAGCGCCAGGCCGCGCAGGCTGGCGCGATCGAGCGCCAGCGCGGGATCAGCCTTGACCACCGACCCCAGGCGATGGCCGACCAGACGCTGTTGCAGCGCGAAACCGTCTTCGCCCAGCACTCGGCCGCCGGCCATGGCCTGGTGCTGATCGCCGTGAAAGCGGACCTCGAAGGCAGTGCCAGAAGCCGGCTCCAGTCCCGCCGCGCCGTGGCTGGATTCATGGAACGGCAGGACATAGTCATCATCGAGCAGACACAGCCGGCGTCCGGCGGTCAGCAACAACGCCAGGTTGTAGCCACGGCCGCCGCCGAACTCGCCCTGGCCTGCTGACCCTTGCTGCAGGGCCGCGATCAGATCGGCGGCTTCCGGGCGCGCCTTCGCCAGCATCTGAAGACGGTTACGGGCAGCATCGGCGTCCAGATGCAGCACCGGCACCCCGAGCGCTTCGGCATGTCCGCGCAACGCTTCCCGATGCGCCTGTACGGCGTCACTGGAGCGTGAGTCGTCCAGCAACAGGATGGGGTCACGACGCAGATGCTCTCCGGCTTGCGTCTGCAGGCTGACAAGCAGGCGCTGCAACTGCTGCGGACGATCGCAGGCTCGGATCGCGATTGCCGTCATCTTGGCCGGCTGCGTGGCTCTGTCGGTCTCCAGCTGGCCGAGAAAATCACTGTCGGAGATCAGAACTCGACGCTCGATCAAATGCGCCAACACTCTGCGTACCGCCTCGGCCTGGCCGTTGAGTCCCGGCAGCACGGATGCGACCCGCGCGACGTGCTCGTCCAGTGGCCGGAATTCGCGACAATGGTCGAGAGCCTGCAGAACCTGGTGGGTCATCACGTGCAGCTCACCGCCGTGGCGCGGCTGGAAGATGCATTCATTGTTGGACAACGACGCGACCCGCCCCTCGACCGAGGCGAACAGCGGCGGCAGCTCCGCGGTGGCGTTTGACCCCGACATTGCCGGGTTCTGCTCGTAGCTGAGATTGAATTCCATCTGGCGTCCGTTCCTAGTCGTTGGGCTGGGCCAGCCGGGCGCGCAGCGCCGACAGCTCCCGCTCCAACTCGTGAATGCGGAGATCGCACTGGATTACCCGGCGGACCTCCTGGTTGTAGTGCGCATAGACCGACGCCTCGGCATCGGCGAACAGCGACAGATCAGGCGCCTTCGGGAGCTTCTCCGCTGTCGCCGCGCACAGGGCAAGGTAGTAGACAGGTGCCGGATCGGCACCGCCCTGCAGCGCTCCGGTCCGGCCATCCAGTCGCAGCAACTCGGCCGAACCGATGGATTCAGTCTCCAGATTCCATAGCTGGGACTGGAACGTGAGCTTCTGGCCATACAGGCGCACGGCCGGAAAGCGCGTGGCCAACAGCAAGCTGAACTCCGATCGAGTCAGTTCCCGGACGTGATACGGATTGGCCTCGGTTCCCGGTGCGTTGTAATTGTCGCGGTCGGGAGACGAAATCAGCAGGATGCCGTCGGGCGCCAGCACCCGACGGAACTCGTCGAGCATGCGCTCCTGATCAGACAGATGCTCGATGGTCTCGAATGAGACGATCAGATCGATTGAGGCGTCGGCCAGCGGCAGGCTGGTGACGCTGGCGCACTGAAACTGCAGGCCGGCTGGCCCTTGATAGCGGGTGCGGGCATGTTCGACCGTGTCGGCATCGACATCGACACCGACCACCGAGTCCGCATATCGCGCCAATAGCGCGCTGCCATAGCCTTCGCCGCAGGCAGCATCGAGTACCCGTCGGCCGCGTGCCATGACCGCAGCGAAGGCATACCTATGCCAGTGCTCGTACCAGATTTCACGCACACATTCGGGCGTGAAGCGCTCTCCCGTGAAGGCCAGGGTCGGAACTGTGGAGTCTTGATCGAAATCAGTCATGGCTGCAGGAGGGCCGACAGCCTGGAGTCTGCCAGCAAGGCTCGGCGGTGGCGAGCCAAGGGATCAGTCTGGATGAAGTCAGCGATCAAGGCATTGTAATACGGATATCGGGCGAGCAGCCTGGTCAGCTGCTCACCGCCCGGACGATGACCGGTGCCGGCGAACGAAGCACCACCGATGTGGACGACATAGGCATTGTCGCAGAGCAGATGGCGGAAGCCGTGGGCGCTGGCGCGCAGGCACCAGTCGTTTTCCTCGCCGTAACCTCGGCCAAAGGTGGCCGCGTCGAAATCGCCGATCGCCCGCCATGCACTGCGCCGCAGATACATGCAGAAGCCGATTGCGGTCGGCAGCGCCGGATAGACAGGGGCGATGGTGGCGAGCGCAGTGGCCAGCGCGTCCGGCTGCCGCGGCGGCGACACCGGTTGGCACAGTCCGGGCAACGAGCAGATTTCGGCGTTGTTCGACCACGGTGTCACCGAAGCGACATCATCGCCGGAGTAGGCGCAGCGGCGCATCCTGGGAAGCCAGTCGGTGGTGACCTGGGTGTCGGAGTTCAACAGAACGACGTCGACACGGGTCCGGGCGACGGCTTCGTTGACCGTCCGCACGAAGCCGAGATTGCGGGGATTGCGATGGCTCCGGACCGCGTGGTGGTCCTTGATCGGGTGTGCTTCCAGAATGCGGCCGATGCGGGGATCCTCGGAGGCATCGTCGATCAACTGCACGCTCGCGAAGTCGGGAAGATGCCGGAGCAATGCGTCCAGACAGGACTCGACCAGATCCGCAGCGTTGTGGATCGGGACGATGACCTCGACCGGAGTCGCGGCGTCCAAGCTCACGACGACAGCCACCGGTGCGGCAAGCGCACCGCGCCGAGCTCACGGGTCGAGCCGCGCACGGTCAGAACGATCTCGCTGGTACCGAACAATCGCATTCCCTCGCCATCCATAGGGTGCAGACGCAGCAGAAATTCGCCTGGTAGAAGAGCGGACAGGTCCAGTTCCAGTCGGTAGCGATACAGGCCGGGCGACACCCGTTCGGCCGGCTGCCGGTCGATCTCGCTGCTGACACCATAGACCGGAAGTCCGGATGCCTGCGCGATGCCGAACAGCAGTGCCGGCGCACTGTCTTCGTGGGTCCGGATCAGCACCTCGATTGCGATCCGGCGATCGCTGCCATCAAGCACGTAGTGGCGACAATCCTCGTCACCGTCCAGGCTCCAGCGCTCGATGCGATATTCGCTCACGCCATGGTCGCTGCCGGCAGAGTCGTGCGCGCGACTCTTGCGCTCGTGATAGGCCAGATATGCCTGGGTCACGGCAAAGGCGTCGCCATGCTCGGCCACTTGTCCTTGACGCAGCCATAGTGCGGTTCGACAGAGCTTCTGAACGTGGTACATGCCGTGCGACACCATCAGCAAGGTGCCGCCGTCACCCAGGTAGCGCTCGATCCAGCGGATGCACTTCTTCTGAAACGATTCATCGCCGACTGCGAGAACTTCATCGGTGATCAGCAGATCCGGTTTCAACGATGCCACGATCGCAAAGCCCAGACGCACGACCATACCGCTGCTGTAATGCTTGACCGGTTCGTCGATGTAGTGACCGATATCGGCGAAATCGACGATCTGCGGCAGTCGTTCGCGAATCTCGCCGGCCGACAGTCCAGCCAGTGCTGCTGACATGCGCAGGTTCTCTCGGCCGCTGTATTCGGCGTGGAAGCCGGCGCCGAGCTCCAACAACGCGCCGACCGTACCCTGACGCGTCAGCGTACCCGTGCTGGGCGTGAGCACGCCGGTGATGATCTTCAGCAACGTCGATTTTCCAGCGCCGTTCTCGCCGACGATGCCAACGGATTCGCCCCTGCGCACGGTCAGGTCCATGGCCTGCAGCACCTGGGTTCCGCTGCCATCCTCCCGGCCCCGCAACAGGGACAGCAGAGCCCGGAGTCGGGCGTTGCGGCGGCTGACCATTGGGTAGCGCTTGCTGATGCCCTTGGCTTCGAGCAGAACCGTGGTCACAGGTAGTCCTCGAAATGAGACGCCAGACGCCGAAACACGAACAATCCGATCACCACGCTCGCAAGCGCGATTGCCGCCGCGGCCAGTACCTGGAATACAGAGACCTCGCCGACACCAAGGGCCGCGGCGCGAAACAGGTTGATGTACAGCGCCATCGGATTGGCATCGGCGATCGGCAGCAAGGCCGCCGGCACCAGACTGCGCGGATACAGGATCGGCGTCAGAAAAAACAGCAACATCAATACCTGGGAGAGCATGTGCGTGAGGTCACGGACGAATACGCTGAGCGCGGCGAACAACCAGGCCAGGCCAAGCGTAAAGCACGTCAGCATCAGGTAGATCCACGGCAACCATAGCAACTGCCAGCGCAGCTCCAGCCAGCCCAATCCGAGCAACACCAGAAGCACTGCGAGAAAGCCCACCAGGTGCAGAAGCACGCTGGCCGCGACCGGTGCCAGCACCATCAGTTCGCGGGGAATCGCCACCTTGCCAAGCAAACCGGCATTGTCGATGATCGCCGTGCTCGCCCTGGTCAGCGACTCGGAGAACGCGAGCCAGGGCCATAGGCCGATGGCGAGAAAGGTCGTGAAGCCGATCTCGCCGAACTCGGCTTCAGGCAGGCGGGCTCGGAAGATGGTCCCGAACACATAGCCGTAGATCGCAAGCTGGACGAGCGGCTGGATCCACAACCACAACGAACCGCTGAACGTGCCGAGATAGCGCGAGCGCAGCTCGCGCCGTATCAATTCTCCGGCGATCGATATCCGGTTCAAACGGAGTCTCCCGCGACTGCCAGTTCACTGGGGCCGTACGCAGCCCAGCCCGGTGCAATCTTGCCGCCGATGCAGTGGCGGCACGTACATCGACCCGGAGGTCAATCCTCGGACGTAACCGCTGCTGGTGGATTCATGGGCACTCGCCCACCATACCGGTGTGGCAGGGTTCTGAGAAGATCCTCGTTTCCGGACTCGGGATAGCGAGAACGTACCTCGGAGACCTTGTCCCTTCTGAGGTCACTGCGATAGTTTTGCATCGCCTCTTGAATCAGGCGGCTCTCGATCTCTTCGAACGAAGGCGTTCTTGACGGGATTCGCTCCAACAGGCGGATGATGTGGAACCCGAACTGGGTACGTGCAGGCGCGCTGATCGGGCTGTCCAAAGTCAGTTCGTTCACGGCCGCGACGAAGTCGGGATCGAAGCGTTCAGGCTCATCGATCACATAGCGACCCTGGTTGTCGGTCTTGCCGGGGTCTTCCGAGTACTGAGCGATCAATTCAGCAAATCCGCGACCTTCGTCGGCCAAGGCCTGGCGATGTACTTCAGTGGCCAGCTCCCCCGCTTCCTCCTCGGAGCGACTTCCGGTGGAAATCAAAACGTGTTCGACAACCAGCCGCTCCGGTGTGGCGAACGCCCCCGGATCGGCGAGATACCGCTCACGTGTCAATTGAGAAAAATCCGGCATCTGGTCCGGCTCGTAATAACGGTTCAGGCGATGAATCGCCAGCACCTCTTCAATCGCGATCGCCAGGTCTCGCTGGACCTTCTCGTCTCGATCGATGCCGAGCTCGCGCGCTTCCGCGGCAAGGATGCGATTGACCAGCAGCTGGTCCATCAGTCGAGCCAGGTTGCTGGGATCATGGGCGAACTGGGCGCGTTCATGGGTAGGGAATCGCGTCATCCGGCCGTCCAGGTCCGCCAGCGACAATGCATGATCCCCCCGGGCCACCAGGACTTCATCGGTCTGGGTGTCGGCAAGAACGGCGGCAGGCGCCATCCAGAGTACGCAAAAGCACAAAACCGCGAGCGAGGCGCGGTTCCTCATCGTTTCAATCATTGGAATCGTCCTGTTGCTATCAGCGCCAAGTCCGTGCGCCCAACCCGCAATGATACGGGTCAGGCGCACCTGTCGCCAGCGCTCGAATGGGAAGCGCTATTGACCGTAGTTCAACCGGCTCTGAAGCACGCCCGGCTGCGCCCCGCCATTGTCGTCATGACCATGGTAGAAGACGGCGGAATGCAGGCTGCCCGAGAAGTTGTCACTGATGCCCGCGGCCGATTGCACGGTACGAATGGCGACAATCCGCAGGCAGGCGCCCTCAGCCAGGGACGCGCTATCCAGGTGGGCGTACCCGCGTGCGGCATCCGAGATGGAGCTGGAGCTGCACTGGGCACCGATCGACGCCCGGCACGCCCAAGCACTATCGATGTTCAATGAGTGCTGGTAGACGGGCGAACCCGGCCGACTGTTGTTGTAGGGAAACTGCTCGCGAAGTTGTATCCCGGTCACCGGACCGCCGGTCGCGACAACGATGTGTTCGTAATAGATCCCGCCTGGAACCTGATCGATGATTCGGCTGGTCAGCTGCAGCTCACCGGACAGCTCGAAACCCAACGACTGGATTCGGTCTGCGGAGTAGCTGTCCGGCTGCGCCGGGCAACTGATGGCTTGCGGCGGATCAGGTGGCGGGGCGGCCAGGCCAGGAACACAACGCGCTGCGAGACCACCTACGACGATGACCTCGGGCGGCACCGGATAGAGCAGATCGCCGAACTCAATGCCGGCGGCCGCGCGAAGCTGGGCACCTGGGGGAAACGACGCCAGTGACAGGAATGGCTCGGGCTCATGACCCCGAAGCTCCAGACTGACCGGAGACAGATAGCCGTTTGGATCCACCGTGGCATAGCTGCCACTGTCGGAAGCGGGCTGGCCGGCACAAAGTACCGGTGTCGATGGGCGGGTTACGAGAAGTGGGATCGAACCCACCTCGGGAGACGCGTAGCGAATCGAGTTGCCCTGGCCCAGTGTCACCAGGAGATTGCCCGAGGGCGTCTGATACTGGATGGATTTTGAACCACCCTGCGACCACGCCGTGGTCGACGCCAAGGTCAATACAACCGAAATTACGATGGGTAGAGCTCTGCGCGAGTACATACTTTTTTTCAACCTTGCTAGTCAGTACGCCGAGGCGTACCTGCCATTCGACCCGGGAGATTCCAGGAGTCCGGAATGCGGGAAAGCGCCGCATTCCGGACCGGTTCGTTCCCGGGCTTCTACTGGGTGCTTATGCTCATGTTGGTGCGCCACAAACACGAAGCCGTCGTGTTCTGTGAGCAACTGGGACCCGGACAGACACAGGATGCCGGGACGACGGTCCCGTTATTGACGAAACTGCTGTAGTCGATCCACGCCGCATTGAAGAAGTACGTTTGACCCGGAGTCAACTGGCAATCCCCCGCCACGCCAGCCGTGGTCCAGCGCAAGGTTCCGGACTGACCGTGCCCCAGACAACCAGCAGGTACGACAAAGTTACCGCATTGGCTCGATAGCGATATGGTCAGCCCTGCCTGCGAGCTGGGCATGTTCAGCCGGCCGGATGTTGGAATTGAGGGGGCGGTGAACTGGAAGACGCGGACGTTCGCCCACTGGAACTCGCCGCCGCTGTATGTGTTGCTGGCCGAGTGATAACGCCACTCGGAGAACGGCACACCAAATTCAACACCATAGCCAAATGACGGGTACGTACCGTTGAACTGGGTGACGATTCCAGCCCGCAACGGCGGCGTCATCGCATCGCAGCCGGCTGGCGGCGGCTCCTCGGTCGACGTCACCTGAACCGTAACTGCGGGAATCGCAGCGACGACGATCTCCTGGGAAGCGACGAACCGGCGGCATACGGGACGAATGGTCCAGGCGCCATTGACAGCGGTCGCTGGAATGGTGACTGGACGCGAAATTGAACTGGCGAGCGACGGGATCTCGGTGCTCGAAGCCAGCGTGGAGTTGGGTTGCCGCAACTCCAGCGTACAGGTGTCATAGGTGACACCTGGTACCGGAGCAACAATCAAGTTGGCCACATTCGCGGTATACGTGACGATGTCACCCGGCTCGGCGCTGGACGGCGTCACCGCCATGTTGCTGAACGCCAACGCCGGCGGAATGCTCGTACATGGCTCACACGGCGTATAGCAGGCGTTGTCGAGCAACTCGATCACGCCATTGACGATCTGGATGCCCTGACTCTGCACGGGCGGAAGACCGGGCGCACAAGAGACCGGGACGGAGGCTGTTGCAGGCGCAGTGGCCACGAGCAGCCAGCCCAGACAACCAAGGGTACAGTTGAGATATTTCATAATCCAATCCCGGACATTCATAAAATAAAGCGATTGCGATAAGCAAAAAGGGGCCAGCTCTGCTATTCAGCAGAAACCCGGCCCCTCCCCTAGCCTGTAGAAAGGGCGGGCGACTCTCGTCGCCCGCCCTTTCAGGCACTACAGATTACAACTGTTCAACTGCTTGATCACGAGCAAACCGGCAAGCCACCGACCAGGCAGTCGCGCTCGGTGCGGTGACGGAACAGCGCGGTGTAGTTAGCCAGCACGCCACTGTCCTGAAGGCCGTTGTCGTAATTGGTCACGAAGAAGCCGGTGACCGGAAGACCACGGAAGACTTCGCCATCGATCGCCTCACGCATCGACGGCGGCGTGAACCCCGGTGCCGAACCGAACTCGATCGACGCCCAACCGGCATTGAAGCCGGCCGGAGGCGTGACGTTGTTGTAGTACGTCGAGCCGAGGATGTCCGACGGCTCGCCGGCGGTCAGACGAGCGCCCTGGCCGAAGGTCACGACCTGAGCTTCCCAGCACAGAGCATTCTGCGGCGCACCCGGACGCGGCGGCGAGAAGCCGAGACCACCGCCACCCGGCGCACGCTCCTCACGATCCCAGATGCGGACACGGATCGGCTCACAGGAACCATTGCCGCGGAACGCATTGCTGAACGGAGCGACCGGAGCATTCGGGTTGAACGCCGGAGCGATCTGACCCAGCTGGTTGATCACGAACGGCCAGTCATCAACGTAGAAGCGCTTGGTCGGGAAGGTGATCACCCACTCGCTGGATGCCTGAACCGACTCGTTGCCGTCGAGATAGTACTCATTGACGACGCGCGGCGAAGCATACAAGGCGGACAACGCATCCAGACGACCAAAGCCGCCGGGAGCCAGGTTGTCGTAGGTGGCCGTGATCAGGCTGCCGAACTCGAACACGAAGGCCGTGGCATTGGCACCCACCGGATCATTGACGTCAGCCAAGCTGGGCTCGGCGTCGCCTGGCGGGAAGTGCAGGTTGGTGTAGTTGAAGCCTTCGATGGCATCAGCCGCATAGCCGGTCATCGTGCCGCGAGCCGGATTGACGATCATCGCGTTGCCGAACAACTGGCCCTGACCTGACGGCTCGACTTCGCAAGCCGCCGGGAAGCTACCCGCCGCCCATGCCGCACGGACAGCCGCGCAGTTGGCCGGAACGCCGGTCGGACCATGGGTCACCCAGCTCGCGCAAGGCTCGCCGGGAGCATTGACGATGTTGACCATCTCGATCAGCTCGATGTAGCCCTCGCGGGTACGCTCGATCGAACCGAGAACCCCCGCATTGGCGGCCGCGTGGTCAGCAGCCTGATCGGCATAACCGGCGTTCGTGAACGGAACATAGAACGTACCGCCGATGTCCGGCAGCTGGCCCTCGGCGTTGGTGACGATGTCCGGCGCCGTGCAGGAACGATCACGGGTGAACATGCCAGCGCCCGGGAAACCTTCCTCACCTTCCGGAATCGCGAAGATGCCGGCAGTCCAGACGTCGAACGGCGACAGGTACAGGTTGAAGTCGAGCACTTCGCGGCTGTTACGGCCTTCCAGGAAGCGCACCTTGACTGCCTTGGCAATCTCGGACGTATTGACCACCGAGAACAGCGTGTCGCTGCCGGCCTGCGTGGTGTAGTACGGATAGATCAGCACCTGGCCCAGGCCATCCGGGTTCAGGTTTACTGCGTCGGCGATGCTGCCGATGCCCGCCACGCCGGCGATGCCAGCGATGACGGCGCACGTCAAACCATTCTTTTTCATTACAGACACTCCTAATCAACCACAGGGCTATGTTTTGCTTGACCTTCCCCATCCCTGGACCTGGTGGCCGGGCCAACCTGAACAGGGCCAGCAAAGGCAACAGCGCCGCAAGGATAGGGCAAAGATTCAGGGCAATGCAAGAGGTATGTTTGTTTGGTCATCACCGTTCAGGCAGGTGGTACCACTCCCCGTCCAGGTGCAACCAGCGCTCCGCCAGAACCCGGAACCCGGGCGCACGACCGGCACCGGGCATGCGTACCGAGTAGTTCAGCAACATCTGGGCGAGACAGCTGTCTTCGGACTGACAGTCGGCCTCCCGCCATTCTACCGACTCCCAGTTGAGTGCGCCGGCACGAGCGCCGACCACATAGTCGTCGACCGAACGGGTGGCCCGGTAGCCCGGCGTAAGATAGGCGTAGGCCTCGACCATCTTGCCCTCGATCAACAGTTGCCAGCGCGCTTCGGCACGTTCCTGCAGCGCAGCCAGCGAGCCTGCTGGACCGGCTTCCGGCCGAGTCGTCTTCGAAGCGCCTGCACAGGCCGTCAGCATCAAGGTAGTGAACACGAGCACAAACATGGAACGGGAGATTGGTGAATTCATGTCTCGGCGGACTCTCAAGGGGATTCGTCGGGGGTTATTGGTCCGTTGAGCGGCTCGGGAGTTCCCGGTCAACCACAACGCCACGGGCCGAACAGCTCCCGTCAGCGGGCAGGTGTCCGCGAGGCGAATGCCCCGCGGCCCGAATGAGGCAGCAATGGCCAGACTGCGAAGTGTAGTGGCTCAGGGCGAGCGCCGCCGGCAAATCGCCTCCGCTCCCGGTGGGACACGGCCAGGATCCCGCACAGGAACGTTCATGGAGAAGCGGATGCCATCACCATTGGGTTCGACGATCGGAGCGCGCAACATATACGTGCTATGTAAGCTCGACGGTCGGCGCTCCCGATGGCGAGGGCGCCGTTGCAGCCCGGACAACTTCCGACGCACCACACTAGGGCATCGGCCGGTCCGAGTCGGACCCATCGTCATCGAACTGCAACTGCTCCTCGGATGGCAACGGATCATCGATCGCCGTCGGCTGACCGGTCCGCAAATCCATCGGCTGGAGTCGGCGGAAGTTGTCTTGGTATTCGCGGGTCAGCTCGCGGGCATCGATCACGTTCTTGATCACTCTTGGCGTGATCAACACCACCAGTTCGGTACGCGAAGTTGAACGCGTGGTTCGTCCGAACAAGTGGCCGAGGATCGGGATCGAACTGACCCCGGGCACGCCGCGCCGGCCCGAAGTATTGTCCTCGGAGATGAGACCGCCAAGAAGTACAGTTTCGCCGCTTTGCACGGCGATTTGCGTATCGATGGTGCGCTTGCTGATCGGCACGTTGCCCGACGCTCCCGCCGCAGAGTCGGGTCCGGGCTTGCTGACTTCCTGCGAGAGTTCCATGAACACCAGCCCGCCTGGGTTGACCCGTGGCACGACGGAAAGAATGATGCCGGTATCCCGGAACTGAACCGAGCTCTGATTGAAGTTGCTGCCTGTGGAACCGACCGGATTGAAGAACGTCGTGATGATCGGAATCTGATCGCCGATGTTGATGCTGGCTTCCTGATTGTTGAGCACGGTCAGCGATGGTGCAGACAGGATCCTGGTTTCGCCCGCGCCCTGCAGCGCCCGAATTGCGACGTCCAGTTCGTTGTTGGCGAACCGATAGAAGAAATTGCTGCCGCCTGGATCCAGTGGAGCTCCCTGGTTGCCGCCGAATGACCAGCGCTGCTTGTTGCCCGGCTGATGCAGCCCCAAGCGTCCGCCCGGATCCTCCAGACCCTGGCCGATCAGTCCCTCGAGGAACCACTGCACTCCGAACTCAAAGTTGTCGGTCAGGGAAACCTCGATGATCTGCATCTCGATATGTACCTGCAATGGCACGATGTCGAGCTTGTGGATCGCCGCCATCACCGACTCGTACTGCGCTGGAGTCGAGCGGATCAAGAGCTGGTTGTTTTCTTCGACCGCGGTGAAGCTGATCTCGTCGTCGCCGGCGGTGGTGATGCCGCCGCCAGCGGACGCCTGTCGCCGACGGCCCCGCTGCGGCTGGGCGCTGCCGATCTCGACGGCCTCGGCACCCGGAGCGACATCGGCACGCGGCGCGCTCCGCCCGCTGCGGTCCGGCGTGCCGCCGCCGGTGAAGATCGCACCCAGGTATTCGGCCAGATCGACGGCCTTGATGTTCTTGACGTCGTAGACGAACAGTTGAACGCCGGCGTAGGTGGCGATATTCCGGTCAAGACGCTTGAGCCAGGTACGCGCTTCCTCCAGGTACTCTGGATTCTGCGTGATCACGAACAAGCCGCCGAGACGCTCGACCGGAAGGAAGCGGAACATGCCGGCCAGCGGCGAGCTGTTCGGATCAATGAACAGCTTTTCTAACTCGGGCATGATTTCGTTGACCTCGACGTTCTCCAGCGGATAGAACGCGATCGACATGCCCTTGAGCCAGTCGACATCGAAGATCTCGATCGTCCGCTGGTAGTTCAGCAGCTCCTCGCGGCTGCCGGCCAGAACCAGGATGCCACGCGAATTGTCGGCGCTGACGACGGCATTGGGCCGGGCGAACGGGGTCAACAGTCGCTGCATTTCGCTTGGGGCGATATAGCGCAAGGGAAAGATCTGCACCTGGTAGCCGCGTCCGGACGGGATCGGTCCGATGCGCGGGCTGAGGTTGCCGGGCAGTGCCGCGGCGACCGGTAGAATTTCGTAACGTCCGTCCTTGAACACGATGCTGGCATTGTTCAGCGCCAGCAGGTACTCGAGCACCGCCATCGCCTGTTCGGCGCGGATCGGCTTCTGGGTGACATAGGTGACCGCGCCACCGACGCCGGGCGCGATAATGTAGTTTTCGTTGTAGACCTCGCCAATGATCGCCTGCACCACGGCCTGGATCGGCTGGTCCTGGAAGTTGAAACTGACTTCGCCATCGGTCGGCGGCACCGGCAAAGGTTGACTGGCTGCCTGGCGATTGAACAAGTCGCTGCTGCCGACCTGGATGACCTCTTCGACGATCTCATCGTCGGGGCCGGGTGCGCCGTCGTCGTCGCCAAGGAGGATGCCGGAGCTTTCGTCCGACCGCCTCCCCTCGGCATCGCCGACATAGGAGATGGCGCGACTGGGCTGGTTCCAGTCGCGGGCGGGCGCCGGCACCGGTTTCGGCGGCTGCGTCGCACAGCCAGCCAACCAGGTGACCAGGGCCAATACGGCGGCCAGACCGCCAGAGTTGCGAAAATCGATCATGGGCGTATCGGTCTACTGTCGGTTCTGTTCGGCTTCGCGACGCAACTGGGCGCGCCGCTCCTCGATGCGCCGCCGTATCTCGGCGGCACGCTGGGCAACCTCATCCTGCTCCGGAGCCGCGCTGGACGAGTCCACCATCTGCGGATCCGGCTGTCTCGGCTGACCGCCGCGCTGCTGCCGGGGTGCCGGCGTCGGCACCTTCGAGCCGGTGCCGATGGCCAGATCCAGGCTGGTCTCGGCCTGGTTGGAGCTGTCCTCGAACACGACCCGGCGCGGCTCGATCGTCTTGATCAGCCAACCACCCTGATCGCCCGGCAAAGGCATGTTCTCGCGCAGATTCAGCGCTTGGCCGGTGTTGTTGTCACGAATCAGCGCGATCCGGATGCTGGGTGTATGGATGATACCGGTCAACGCCACGTTCAGTGGCACGGCAGGTACCGCCTCCGGCTCCGGTTCGGCTTCCTGATCCCCGACATCCTTGGGCTCCGGACGCCGCGACTCCGAGAACAACGGTCGCTCGACCACGTCAGAGTAAACGTCCAGACCCGGCAGCTCGATCTCGGTCTCGCTGAGCGCCAGTGGCGGCACGCCTTCGAACGAACCGGTCCGTCCGCCGGGCGTGCCGCGGCCCAACCCAGCCAGCAGCAGCAGATAGATCAAGGCCAGCGCGACAACGCTGATCGTCAATACCCTGCTCAATTGTCGTGCCTGGCCGCTGGTCATGCTTGAGCCGCGCCCGGTCCTGGACGGCGCAGGTAGCCGTACAGGTCGAAACGGATGTCGAGATGAGCGCCGGGCCCCTGGCCCGTGCTCATCGCGCCCGGAATTGGCCGGCGCGGGCGACTAGGCGCATTCTGTTTGTAGATGTTCAGTTCGTCGACGAACAGCAATGGCTTGCCGGACTCCAATGCATGCAGAATGGCGGCAAAGTCGTCGATGTCACAGCGCAGGTGAACGGTGATCGTGACCCGTTCGTACAGCTCCTCGGCACCGGAGCGCTTCGGATTATGACTGGCGATCTGGCAACGCTCGGCGACCTGCGCCTTCTCCTCGACCAGGGTGCGCAGGCGCGAATACAGTGCCGCCGCCGCGGCGTCGAAATCATTCTCGGGCAGGAATGAAGGGCTGCCGGACTCGAAGTGACGAACCTCCTGCAAGCGCTCTTCGATCTCCGGGCGGCTGGCGATTGCGCCCAGAAACAGCGCTTCCTGCTCCTTGAGCTGATCGATCTCACCTGCCATCTGCATGTGGGGAGCCACAAACCACCAGTGCACCAGCAGCAGGTAGCCGAGCAGTACGAAGATCGCAAACAGGATCAGGGCCAGGGGCCGGCCCTTACCCGGCGGAGGCAGCAGCTGCATCTTCGCCCTCCTGTGGTACCGGTGCCATGGAACCCTCGTCGTCGGAATCGGTTTCTCCGACCGTCTCGGACTCCGAAGATTCCGCAGGCGCCTCTGGATCAAGCTCAACCGCGGCTGGCGGCAACTCCGCTCCAGGGCGCAGATCGTAGCGGGCACTGAGCGTGAAGCGCTCCTTGCGGGTGCGCACATCCGGCGAAATCTGGCCCATGAAGGTCGGGCCGCTGAGCACACGCGAATCCTGAAGCAACGCAATCAGGCGCGTTGCCTCGTCGCTCTGGCCGGCAACCTCCAGACCGCCGGTCCGGAAGCTCATCCGTTCCAGCCAGGTCTCGTCCGGCAGGCGCGCGCTGAGGTCGCCGAGGACGCGCAGCACCGATGGCGATTGCAGCTTGCGCTGGGTCAGATACCCAGCACCGTCCACGGCCGTGTTCAACTGATTGCGCAGCGCGGTGACCGCCCTGGCTTCCACCCGGGTCTCATCGACCTTGGCGCGCAGCGACTCCAGCGCCTGTTCGCGATTGGCCACTGATTGCTGCATGGCCATGATCAGCAACAGAGCCGTGGCAGCCCCGAGGATCAGATTCAAACGCAGTTGCGGATTGCTGCGCCGAGCACGGGCGGAGTCCGGCAACAGGTTGAATCCGTGCCGGC
>CAZFUH010000017.1:6408-22558 GCA_964522235.1 uncultured Rhodanobacteraceae bacterium | reverse complement strand
CGGTCTGAAGGTGTCCGACATCGAGGAGGTGATCCTGGTCGGCGGCCAGACACGCATGCCAAAGGTTCAGCAGGCAGTCAGTCAGTTCTTCGGCAAGGAGCCGCGCAAGGACGTCAACCCGGACGAAGCCGTGGCCGTTGGTGCCGCGACCCAGGGTGGCGTGTTGACCGGCGAGGTCAAGGACGTGCTCCTGCTTGACGTAACACCGCTGTCACTGGGTATCGAAACCATGGGCGGGGTGTTCACCAAACTGATCGAGAAGAATACGACGATCCCGACCAAGGCCTCGCAGATCTTTTCGACCGCTGAAGACAGCCAGACCGCGGTCACCGTGCACGTGCTGCAGGGCGAGCGCGAGCAGGCCCGCTTCAACAAGTCTCTGGCCAAGTTCGATCTCACCGGCATTGACGCCGCGCCGCGCGGCACGCCGCAGGTCGAGGTCTCGTTCGACATCGACGCCAATGGCATCCTGCACGTATCGGCCAAGGACAAGAAGACCGGCAAGGAGCAGAAGGTCGAGATCAAGGCCGGCTCCGGTCTGTCCGAGTCGGAGATCGAGCAGATGATCAAGGACGCCGAGACGCACCGCGACGAGGACAAGAAGTTCCAGGAGCTGGTGACCACGCGCAACAAGGCCGATGCCCTGGTGCATGCAACCCGCAATGCCCTCAAGGAACATGGCGAGAAGGTGCCTTCGGACCAGATCGGTGGTATTGAATCGGCGCTGGCGGATCTGGAGTCGGCGATGAAGGGCGACGACAAGGATCAGATCGAGGCCAAGGCGACGGCGTTGGAGGCGGTTGCACAATCGTTGCAAGCCGCTGCCGCGGCTGGTGGTGCCCAGAGTGGCGAGTCGGCCGAAACCGGCGCTCACGCCGGTGCCGAGGCCGGCAAGAACGACGACGTCGTCGATGCCGAATTCACCGAAGTCCGCGACGACGAAAAGAAGTAACGATGTTCTGCGGGCGGGGCAGAGCTGAGAGCGCAGGGAGCAGGGCGTTGATTCGTCCGGCTCCCGGTTCGTCGTTCGCCACTGCATGCTGATGCGTCCGGTACCTGCCCGGCCTCTTGCTGCCTTTCTCCTGTTACCCGCATGTCGATGAAGCGTTGCTACTACGAAGTGCTCGGCGTCAGCCGTACCGCAACCGAAGGCGAGCTGAAGCAGGCCTTCCGTCGTCATGCGATGAAGCTGCATCCGGACCGAAATCCTGGCGACCACAGTGCCGAGGAGCGCTTCAAGGAGGTCAAGGAAGCCTATGACGTGCTCGGAGACAGTGGCCAACGGCAGCGCTACGACCAGTTCGGGCATGCCGGCGTCAACGGCAACGGGCATGCCGGCGGCCGAGGTCAGGGTCACGGCGATCTTGGCGACATCTTCGGCGACATCTTCGGTGACATCTTTGGTGGTGGTGCCGGTCGCGGTCGGCAGGCTCGGCGTGGTGCCGATCTTCGCTACGTCCTGGAGCTGGATCTGGAAGAGGCCGTGTTCGGGGTCGAAAAGGAAATCCATTTCCCGACCCAGGTCGTGTGCAAGCGTTGCGACGGCAGTGGTTCCGACGACGGCAAGACCGAGACCTGCGACACCTGCGGCGGCCACGGCCAGGTGCGCATGCAGCGTGGCATTTTTTCGATGCAGCAGGCGTGCCCGCACTGCGGCGGTCGCGGTCGGGTGATCGTCACGCCGTGTCGTACCTGCGATGGCGACGGCTTCGTCGAGGACGAGAAGCGGCTGCAGGTGAAGATTCCAGCCGGGGTCGACACCGGTGACCGGATTCGTCTGGCGGGTGAGGGCCAGGCGGCTGCCGGCGCAGCCTCCGGCGACCTCTATGTCGAGGTCAGCGTGCGCGAGCACACGATCTTCCAGCGTCAGGGTGCTGACCTGTACTGCGAAGTTCCGATCCGCTTCTCGCAAGCCGCGCTCGGTTGCGAGATCGTGGTGCCAACGCTGGAAGGCGAAGCAGTGATCAAGATTCCAGCGGAAACACAGACCCACCGCCTGTTCCGCCTGCGCGGCAAGGGCGTCAAGCCGGTTCGCGGCGGCGCCGCCGGCGATCTGATCTGTCGTGCGGTGATCGAAACGCCAGTGAATCTGACGTCCGAACAACGCGAACTTCTGGCGCGCTTCGAGGCAAGCTTCGATGGCCGTTCCGAACGCCACTCGCCGCGGACCAGCACCTGGCTCGACGCCGCCAAGACGTTCTGGAATCGCCTGAAGGCTTGAGCCGCGGCCCGATCGCGGTAGCGCAGGCGGCAGCCTGCAACGACGATCCTCAGTTGTCCTCGAGTGTCGACTGCACCTGGTCGCGCACTGATTCGTTCAGGCTCATGAAATGCTCTTCCAGACCGTCGCACGCGTCGACATCACCTTCGCAACGGATGTCCATCCGGATCACCAGACCATCGCCGTCCTCGATGACGCTGCGCTTGATCACCGCCGGATGCGCCGGATCGCTGTCAGGTGCAAACGTCCACAGGGTCATTCCGACCGGATCCTCGATGCTGAGCCAGCCGTCCGTGGTCGACAGCTTGACGTCTTCGCGCGCGAGCAGGGCGGATCGGGCCAACTCGACCGAGGCGTAGCCGATGTCACCTTCGGCGCTCTGGGCGGAGACCGCGCCCGGCAGCAGCAGGGCGCAACCAAGAAGGGTGGAACAGATGCGTACGGGCATGGCGATCGTCTCCGGGAAACACGGGTAGAAACAATGGACGAAGCGCGGCGCTGACGCGCGCTCGGATTGTCGACAATTGCGCACGCTACCACACGGCCGACTGCATGGCCGGCCGTCCTGACCGACTCGGCGAGGCTGCGTTCAGTCGAAACGTTCGCCGTTTTTCGCCCGTTCGGCGAATTCGCGAATCTTGTCGAGGAGGGCGGCGAGGCCGTTGCTTCGGGTCGGCGACAGGTGATTGCCAAGGCCGATGGCGTGGATGAAGTCCGGTTCAGTGCTCAGAATCTCTTCGGCCGCACGGCCGTCGTAGATGCGAAGCACCAGGGCGATCAGGCCGGAGACGATTGCCGAATCGCTGATTGCCTGGAACTGCAGACGCTCAGCGTCACCGTGCGCAATGATCCAGACCATCGACTGGCATCCGTGCAGGCGGTGGCGCTCGACGCGCAGAGCATCCGGGAACGGCGGCAGCTTGCGGCCGAGGTCGATCAGATACTGGTAGCGTTCGCTCCAGTCATGCAACAAGGCGAACTCGTCGGCGATCTCGCGTTGCGCTTCGGTGCTGGCGGTCAAGGCGTCGGTCATCGGTTCCAGCGCCAGCGGGCACCATCGGCGCCGTCTTCGACCAGCACGCCGAGCACGGTGAGCTGCTCGCGGATCGCGTCGGCGCGAGCGAAATCACGTTCCTTGCGCGCCAACTCCCGTTCGTCGATCAGCGCTTCGATTTCGCCAGGCGACACCGCCGCTGCGTCGGTCGCGTCGGCTTCGGCGGGCGCGGTGCCGGCGCTGCGATCGCCCTTGAACCATTCTTCGACCGGCCGTTGCAACAGGCCGAGTACCGATCCGGCAGCAAGCAGACGGCTTTTCAGTATGCGCCGCTGTTGCGGGTCCGCAGACTTGCGCGCTTCGGCGGCGATGCCAGCCAGGGCAGCCAGGGCGTCGGGCGTGTTCAGATCGTCACACAGTGCCGCCAGCACTGATTCCGGGGCAGCCTCGGAATCAGCCGATACGTCGGCGAGATCACGCAGGGTGCCGTAGAGGCGATCCAGGGTCCGGATCGCCTGGTCTACCGCGGCTTCCGACCAGTCCAGCGGTTGCCTGTAGTGTGCCGAAAGCAGGACATAGCGCAGCGCCTCGGCCGGATACTGCCGCAACAGATCATGCACCAGGGTGATGTTGCCGAGCGACTTCGACATCTTGCGCCCGCCCAGGTTGATCAGACCATTGTGCAACCAGTAGCGGGCGAACACGGATCCGTGCGCGCAAGTGCTTTGTGCGATCTCGTTCTCGTGATGGGGAAACTGCAGATCGATGCCGCCGGCATGGATGTCGATGGTCGTGCCCAGGTGCGCAGCGGCCATCGCCGAGCACTCGATATGCCAGCCGGGCCGGCCGCGGCCCCAGGGGCTGTCCCAGCCGGGCAGATCAGGCGTCGACGGCTTCCAGAGTACGAAATCGCCGGGATTGCGCTTGTACGGCGCGACCTCGACCCTCGCGCCGGCCTGCATTTCGTCGGTCGAGCGTCGGGACAAGTGGCCGTAGTCGGGGTAGCTGGCAACGTCGAACAGCACATGATGCTCGGCGACATAGGCATGACCGGCTTCGATCAGTCGATGGCACAGCTCGATGATGTGATCGATGTGGGCGGTCGCCTTAGGCGCGACATCCGGCGGTTCCACTCCCAAGGCGGCCATGTCCTCAAGGTAGGCCAGGGTGAACCGTTCGCTGATCTGGCTGATCGGGACACCCTGGCTCGCCGCCGCAGTATTGATCTTGTCGTCGACATCGGTGATGTTTCGTGCGTAGACCAGGCCTGGGTACAGGCGCCGGAGCAGGCAGGCGAGCAGACCGAACACGACTGCGGGCCGGGCATTGCCGATGTGCACGTAGTTGTAGACGGTCGGTCCACAGACATACATGGTCACCCGCTCGGGATCGAGTGGCTGGAAAATCTCAAGTTTTCGGCTTAAGCTATTGAAAAGTCTAAGCTGCATAGGGATTTTGTGCGAAGCAGCAAACGAATATCCTAGCAAACCCATGGCCGATAAGGGAAAACCTCAGCGCCTATTCATCCATGATCCGCTGAAATGGCCTCATTCACCCGCCCCATACATCCGGCAAGACCTTGAAGACATGCGTTACGACCATCTAGCTCTCGTCAGTTGTTCGTTCCTGCTCGCTGCCAGCGCCACTGCTCAGGACGTTGCCGGCGGTTATGGCCAACCGTCATCGACCGTGGTTCAGACCCGATACGAACCAGCCGTCAACGAACACGTCAACTTCGTCTACGCCCAGGTGCTCAGCGTCGAACCTGTGTATCAGGATGTGCAGATTCCGCGCCAGGTCGATCGCTGCGAGAATTACCAGCGTACGCAGCGACGGGCACCACGCGGAGCCGGGGGTACCGTGCTCGGGGCCATCATCGGCGGCGCGATCGGCAATCAGATCGGCAGTGGCAGCGGTCGTCGCGCAGCCACGGTAGCCGGTGCGATCGCCGGGGGCGCGATCGGTCACGAAGCCGGTCGCGAAGATCATGTCTACGATGAGCAGCATTGTTTCGTCAGCGAAGAGTACGTGATCGAGTCGCAGCTGGCCGGCTACGACGTCGAGTATCGCTATCGCGGCGAAGTCTTCATGTCCCGCCTCGACCGTCATCCCGGTGATCGCCTGCGCATCCGGGTGGCGGTATCGCCGGCCGAGTCGATGGATGCGTCGATTCCGGCAGCCGCGAGCGGGACCTTGCGTCACTGAATGCGCGCCGCCGTTGTCACGCAGGCGGCATGACGAAATGGCGATTTGTTTTCAGTCGATGCGCTGTCCGCTTCGACGGCCGGTAAACTGCCGCAATGACCCAGGAGTTCAGCCCGCCGTTCACGACCCTGGCCAATCGTGACGACACCTTGCGCGAGCGCGGCTATGCCCTGCTCGACGCGGCATCGGTCCGGGAATGGTTCGATGTCCAGGCCCCGGAACTCGCGGCCGTTCATGACGCGTGGCAGCGACTGCCCAGCGATCACTATCTGCGCGATGGCGGTCAGTACCGACACCGTCGGCATGGCAGCTTCGTCGTCGCTGGCGATCGGCTGCAGCAGGCGCCGCATCGCGCTCACTGGCAGTCACTGGACTACAACGCGCTGCACGGCGGCATGCAACGCTGGTTCGAGCCGATCGAGCCGGAGATCGTTGCCCTGCCGGCGTGGCAGCGACTGCTGCAACGCCTCGGCGACGCGGCATCGATCCTGCATGGCGTCCAGCCCTGGTATGTAGAGGCACATCCGTTCCGGATCGACACTACCGGCGGCATCGGCCGGCCGACACCGGAGGGTGCGCATCGCGATGGCGTCGACCTGGTCGCGGTGTTCATGCTGCAGCGGCATGGAATCAAGGGCGGCGAGAGCCGGGTGTTCGAGGCCGAGGGGCCGTCGGGGCAGCGTTTCACACTGCGCGAGCCATGGTCGCTGCTGTTGCTCGACGATGCTCGGGTGATCCATGAAACGACACCGATCCAGCCGCTGGATCCGCAGCACACCGGCTGGCGCGATACCCTGGTGCTGACCTACCGGCGCGACGGCTTCCAGGACGGCTGATCGTTTGCGCCGCCGCCAGTCAGTCGCGCAGATCCAGCTGATCAAGCAGAAAGGCGAATTCCTCGGCGGTTTCGCGGTAACGCTGGAAGCGCCCGGACTTGCCGCCATGCCCGGCTTCCATATTGGTCTTGTACAGCAATGCCGCGTCGCCGGTTGCATTCGCGCGTAGCCGGGCGACCCATTTCGCCGGCTCCCAGTACTGCACCTGCGAATCCCAGAGGCCCGTGGTGACCAGCAGCGCCGGATAGTCCTGCGCACGGACGTTGTCATACGGCGAGTACGACAGCATGTAGTCATGGAATGGCTGGGTCTCAGGATTGCCCCATTCATCGTATTCGTTGGTGGTCAACGGGATGCTGGTATCGAGCATCGTCGTGACGACATCGACGAACGGTACGTGCGCGACCATGGCCCGGTAGCGATCCGGTGCCATGTTGGCGACCGCGCCGACCAGCAGGCCGCCGGCACTGCCACCCATGGCGACGACCCGGTCGGCGGCGGCATAGCCTTCGCGAACCAGGTGATCGGTGACGGCGATGAAATCGCTGAAACTGTTGCGCTTGTGCAGCAGTTTGCCGGCTTCATACCAGCGTCGGCCGAGCTCCTCGCCGCCGCGAACATGAGCGATCGCGTAGACCACGCCGCGATCGACCAGGGACAGCCGCGGCGAACTGAAATACGGGTCGATCGAGATTCCGTAGGAGCCATAGGCGTACTGGTACAAGGCCGCGCTGCCGTCGCGCTGAAAGTCTTTCCGGTAGAGCAGGCTGACCGGAATTCGTTCACCATCGCCAGCGGTCGCCCAGACCCGTTCGGTGATGTAATTCTCCGGATCGAAATCGCCCAGCACCGGATCGCGCTTGAGCAGGCGCCGTTCGCCGGTCGCCATGTCGATTTCGTAGACGGTGTTCGGCGTCGTCAACGAACTGTAGTGGTAGCGCAGCCAGTTGCTGTCCTGTTCGGCATTGACGCCGATCGATGCGACATAGGCCGACTCGTCAGCGCCGATGTAGTCCTCACTGGCGCCATCCCAGCTGCGGATGCGCACGCGCTTGAGTCCGTTGCTGCGCTCGCCGATGGCCAGGAAGCGCTCGAACAGTTCGAACTCCTCCAGATACACGTCCGGGTCGTGCGCCAGCACTTCACGCCATGCCTCGCGGCTGCCGACCTCGGCGTCGGCGACCTGCATCAGCCGGAAGTTCGGTGCCTGCCAGTTGCTGCGGATGACCCAGCGGCCATCGATATGATCGGCCTCGTATTCGAAGTCGCGTTCGCGCGGCGCCAGCACCCGGAACTCACCGTCGGGCTGGCTGGCATCGAGGAAACGCAGCTCGTCCGAGACTGTGCTGGAACTCTGGATGACCAGATAGCGATGATCACCGGTGCGATCGACCCCGAGGTAGTAGCTGTCGTCGGGTTCCTCGTAGACCACCGGATCGCCGACCGGGTCGTTGCCGAGCCGATGACGCTTGACGCGCTTGCTGAGCAGGGTGGCGGGATCGTTCTCGATGTAGAACACGGTGCGACTGTCGGCGGCCCAGGCGAGACTGGCCGAGGCGCCGGTGATCGTGTCGGGCAGGATTTCGCCGGTGTCCAGGTTCTTGAAGCGCAGTGTGAACTGGCGCCGCCCGACCGTGTCCTCGGCCCAGAGCAACATGAGGCCATCATCGCTGACCTCGAAGTTCGCGATCTGATAGAACTCGTGACCCTCGGCCAGGACGTTGCCGTCGAGCAGGACCTGCTCGGGCGCGTCCATCGTGCCCTTGCGCCGGGCATGGATCGGGTACTCCTTGCCCTCCTCGTAGCGCGTGTAGTACCAGTAGCCGCGATCACGATACGGAACGCTGGCATCGTCCTGTTTGATCCGGCCGATGATTTCTTCGAACAGATGCTCGGTCAAGGGCGCCAGCGGCGCCATGTGCTGGTGAAACCAGGTGTTCTCCGCCTCCAGGTACGCCAGTACCTCCGGGTTCTTGCGCTCGTCGTCACGCAGCCAGTAGTACGGATCGGTGCGCTTGCTGTGGCGGGATTCGATCGTGTGCGGGCGCAGGGGCGCAACCGGGGCGCTGCTGGCAGGTGGCGTATTTCCGGGCGGGGAGGGCGAGGGCTGGCAGGCGTTCAACATCATCAATAGGGCGAGAAGTGGCAGGGTCGAGGCGGTTCGAAGCGGGTGCGACATTGGCGGTGATCAATGGCAAGCTGGGGCGAAGCTTAGCTGAAATCAAACCAGGTCCCGGGCCGACACCGCGCCGAAGCGATCTCGCCATGCGCCCGGCAGCCCTGGCCGCGCGCACAATGCGCGGCTTGCCGTAAGGAACTGGTCACGCGCAACCAGGCGTGCACCGAGCGAACGCAGGTGCTCAGTATCCATCTGGCAATCAAGCAGAGGCATCTTGTTCGCGGCCAGGAACCGGCACAGCGCCAGCAAAGCGGTCTTGGAGCCGTTGCTGGCGGCACTGAACATCGACTCGCCAAAGAACATGCCGCCGATGGCGATCCCGTAGATGCCGCCGACCAGACGTCGTTCCAGGTCGCGGACCTCGACGCTGTGGGCATGGCCGAGTTCGTGCAGGTGTTGGTAGGCCGCGACCATCGCCGGCACCAGCCAGGTGCCGCGTTGGCCCTTGCGCGGAATCGTTGCGCAGGCGTGAATGACCTCGGCGAAGCCCTGATCCGCCCCGACCGTCCAGGTGCTGGCACGCAGGAAGCGGGTGAATCGACGAGTGACGTGGATACTGTCGGTGTCCAGCACCAGGCGCGGGTTCGGTGACCACCACAGGATCGGCTGGCCGCGCTCGTACCATGGAAAGCAGCCATGGGCATAGGCTGCGAGCAGCCGCTGCGGGCTCAGATCCCCGCCCCAGGCAAGCAGACCGTCCGGCTGGCGCAGTGCCGTGTCGACCGGAGGAAACGGCGCCTCCGGTGACGGGTCCAGCTCAGTCAGGCGCACGGACGTAGGGACTGCGAGCGAGCAACTGGCCGCGAAAAGCCACGACTGCGCTGCGTTCCTGCGTCAGCGCGGCACGCACACGGTCGTGCAGGGTCGAATCGCGCAGGTGATGGAACGAGCGGGTCAACACCGGAAGAAATCCGCGGGCCAGCTTGTGCTCGCCCTGAGCGCCGGCCTCGAACACCGGCAGGCCGCGTTCGATCGCGAACTCGATCCCCTGGTAGTAGCAGCATTCGAAGTGCAGCCCCGGTACCTCCTGCAGGCAGCCCCAGTAACGTCCGTACAGGCGCTCGTCATCGTGCAGATACAGCCCCATCGCCGAAGGCCGGCCATCCGGCGTGCGCGCCAGACAGACCAGGGTCTGGGCGCCGAGGTCACGACCGAGATGGTGAAAGAACGCCTCGCTGAGGGCGGGGTAGTTGCCCTTCTCAGCGAAGGTGCGCACGTACAGGGTATGCACGAAGGTCCAGCCGCGTTCATCGAGATCGCTGCCGGACAGGCGCTCGAAGCGCCATCCGGCCGCATGCAGGCGTTCGCGCTCCTGGCGGATGTTCTTGCGCTTCTTGTGGCTGAGCGCAGCAAGAAAGCCTTCGAAGTCGTCATAGCCGCGATTGTGCCAGTGAAACTGGATATCGCAACGCGGCAGCCAGCGCGGCTCGCCGCTGAGATGGCTCAGACCCTCGGCATCGACGAAGTTGACATGGGCGCCGGACAGCCCATTGCGCCGCACTTCGGCCAGCAGGCTGTCGATCAGCGCGCGGGCAAGAACCGGCTGGTCCTGGGAGCCGGTCAACAACCGAGGTCCGGTCACCGGCGTATATGGAACGGCGCACAGCAGTTTGGGATAGTACTGCTGCCCGGCGGCCTCCCAGGCCTGCGCCCAGCGCCAATCGAACACGAACTCACCATGCGAGTTGCCCTTCAAGTAGGTCGGCAGAGCCGCCACCAGATGTTCGTCGCGATACCAGGTCAGGTGCCAGGGCTGCCAACCCAGTTCCGGCCGCACGCAGCCATGCCGCTCCAGGCCGGCAAGGAATGCATGGCTCAGGAACGGATTCCGGTTCGGTCGGAGTGCGTCCCAGACCTCGGCCGGGATGTCTTCCAGCCGGGTCTGAACTCGCAGTTGCAGGGGCATCAGGTCAAACGTAGGCTACGGCTTGTTCAGACGGCGTCATTGCCGCGATCGTCGCAGCCATGAAGCCGCCGGTGAGGGAGTGATTCAGATCGCCACCCGGCCGGTGGCGATCTGGTTCAGCCGCCATTGTCCAGGTATTTTTCTGCATCCAGTGCCGCCATGCAGCCGGAACCGGCTGAGGTGATTGCCTGTCGATACACCGAATCGGCGACGTCGCCGGCGGCGAACACACCGGGCACCGAAGTCTGTGTCGCCATCCCGTCCAAGCCGGACTGGACGACCAGGTAGCCGCCGCTGCGCATGGTCAGCTGAGCATCGAACAGGCCGGTGTTGGGACTGTGCCCGATCGCGATGAACAGACCCAGTGCCTGGATCTCGCGCGACGGACCACCCCGGGTCGGAGCAATGCGGACACCGGTTACTCCGGTGTCATTGCCAAGCACCTCGTCCAGCACGTGATCCCAGACGATCTCGACCTTGCCCTGTCGCTGCTTCTCGAACAGCTTGTCCTGCAGAATCTTCTCGGCACGCAGGCTGTCGCGCCGATGCACCAGGGTGACCTTGCTGCAGATGTTGGCCAGGTACAGCGCTTCCTCGACCGCGGTATTGCCGCCGCCGACGACGACGACATCCTGGTTGCGGTAGAAAAAGCCGTCACAGGTCGCGCACGCGGATACGCCACGACCCATGTAGGCCTGCTCGGACGGCAGGCCGAGGTATTTCGCGGTCGCGCCGGTGGCGATGATCAAAGCGTCGCAGCTGTATTCGCCGTTGTCGCCCTTGAGCCGAAACGGACGTTGCGACAGGTCGGCTTCCATGACCTGGTCGAACACGATCTCGGTGTCGAAACGCTGGGCATGACGCAGCATCCGGTCCATCAGGTCGGGGCCCATCAGACCCTCGACGTCGCCGGGCCAGTTGTCGACCTCGGTTGTCGTCATCAACTGGCCTCCCTGTTGCAGACCCGTGACCAGCATCGGCTTCAGGTTGGCGCGGGCGGCATAGACGGCGGCGCTGTAGCCGGCCGGTCCGGAACCCAGAATGAGCAGGCGGGCGTGTTTGACGCTCATGTATAATCCTCGACCCTCGGTTCGGGCCTCATTGTGGTGTCTGTCGGTCACGTCTTCGCGAACGCGAAGCAGACACCAGCATGGGGCCCGTTTGCCGAGCAATCAAGTCCTGACTGCATCCAACTGGAGCTTCCATGCGCATCGGTATTCCGCGTGAAACCAAGACCCTCGAGGGCCGAGTCGCCCTGGTTCCGGCCGCCTGCGCCGATCTCGTCCGTCGTGGCCACGAGGTCTGGCTGGAGAAGGACGGCGGCGTGAAAAGCGGCTTCAGCGACGAGGACTATACCGGCATCGGCGTCAAGATCGCTCCGGATGCGGCGGCGCTGTACGAGAAGGGTGAGCTGATCGTCAAGGTCAAGGAGCCGATTGCCGGTGATCTGCAACATCTGCGCAAGGAACATCTGTTGTTCTGCTATCTGCACCTGGCCGCCGAACCGGAGCTGACCCGGCGCCTGCTCGAGATCGGCCTGACCGGTGTCGCCTTCGAGAGCGTCGAGTTCGACGATGGCTCGCTGCCCCTGCTGGCGCCGATGTCGATCATCGCCGGACGCATCGCGACCCAGATTGGCACCCATCTTCTGCACCAGCCAGCCGGTGGCAAGGGCAAGTTGCTCGGCGGATTGCCATCGACCGAGCGCGGCAAGGTCGTGGTGCTTGGTGCCGGTGCCGCCGGCGGCAATTCCGCAGCGCTGGCTGCGGCCGGCGGCGCCAACGTCGTCGTCTTCGACAAGCGTCAGGATCGCCTCGCCGAGATGATGGCCTTGGGCACCAATGTCACCGCCCTGTATCCGTACGAAGAATACGTCGCGCGCGAAGTTGCCAATGCCGATCTGGTCATCGGCGCCGTGCTGATCCCGAGCGCGAAGGCGCCGCGCGTGGTCTCCGAAACCATGGTCAAGACGATGGAGGCCGGCAGTGTGCTGGTCGACATCTCGGTCGACCAGGGTGGCTGCTTCGAGACGACACGGCCGACCACCTATGCCGATCCGACCTATGTGGTCCATGGCGTCACCCATTTCGCAGTCACCAATATGCCCGGTGCTGTGCCGCGGACTTCGTCGGAAGCGATCTGTGCGGCGATCCTGCCCTACGTCCAGCGTCTGGCCAGTGATCGCCAGTGGCGCGACCATGTACCGTTGGCACGGGGCATCAATACCGAGGCCGGCAAGCTGGTTCATCCTGCCCTGCAGAACATGATCTGAGCGCTGCGGCGTCGGCGGCTACGGTACTGACTGCCGCGATCGTGGCATGATCGCGGCGGAGACCGGATAACCATGGCAAAAAGCAGCGTAAAAAAGGCCGACAGCGACAAGCCGATGCTGTCGCCGACCATGCAGCGGCATCTGCGCGATGTTGCGTTGCTGTTGCTGTTGCCGGTGTTGCTGTATCTGCTGATCTGTCTGCTCAGCCATCATCCTGACGATCCGGGCTGGTCGCGTGCCGGCGCCGGCGACCAGGTGCGCAACATCGGCGGCCCCGCCGGTGCCTGGCTCGCCGATCTGCTGTTGTACTTTTTTGGTTGGATCGCCTACACGCTGCCGCTGCTGCTGCTATGGCTGGGCTGGAACATGGTCCGGCCGCGGCCGGACGAATCACGCTTCGATCCCAGCCTGCGCCTGCTTGGCGTGCTGCTGTTTCTTCTGACCGCTTGTGCGCTGGCGCACCTGCATCTGGCGCCCAGCGAGCGCCTGCCGGCTTCGACCGCCGGCGGCATGCTTGGCCTGTTGCTCGGAACCTCGCTCGCCAGCGTGTTCGCATACGCGGGCGCAAGCCTGCTGCTGCTGGCGTTGTTCCTGGCGGCGGTGACCCTGGCGTTCGGGATCTCCTGGCCACGGGTCATGGATCGACTGGGCGAGGGCACACTATGGCTGCTGTCCTGGATCGGACAGCGTCTGCGTCGGCGTGACGATCGCAGCGCCGCGCGCACGGCGCGCAGCGCCCGCGAGAAGACCCGCAAGGCGGATCAGATCAGCCGCGCGACACGCGAACCGATCCGGATCGAACGGCCGCCGGAACCGGCCTTGAAGCCGGCACCGAGCCGGCGCGAGGTGCAGATACCGCTGTTTCCAGGCGACGGTGGCGTCGGCGACCTGCCGCCGCTGTCCCTGCTCGACGAACCGCAGCCGCAGCCGGCCGGCTACTCGGCCGAGGCGCTGGAGGCGCTGTCGCAGCAGGTCGTGCACAAGCTGAAGGATTTCCGCATCGAGGCCCGGGTCGTCGGCGTCTATCCCGGACCGGTGATCACGCGCTTCGAGCTCGAGCTGGCGCCCGGCGTGCGCGCGAGCCAGGTCTCCAGTCTGGACAAGGACATCGCCCGCGGCTTGTCGGTGGTCAGCGTGCGCGTGGTCGAAGTCATCCCCGGCAAGTCGACGATCGGTCTGGAGATCCCGAACGCACAACGCGAGACGGTCTATCTGCGCGAGATTCTCGATTCCGATGCCTATGGGCGCTCGTCGTCGGCATTGTCGATGGCCCTGGGCAAGAACATCGGCGGTCAACCGATCGTCGTCGACCTGGGAAAAATGCCGCACCTGCTGGTCGCCGGTACCACTGGCGCCGGCAAGTCGGTCGGCCTGAACGTGATGGTGCTGAGCCTGCTGTACAAGGCCACCGCAGCCGACGTCAAGATGATCATGATCGACCCGAAGATGCTGGAGCTGAGCATCTATCAGGGCATTCCGCATCTGCTGGCGCCGGTGGTCACCGACATGAAGGAGGCGGCGAACGCGCTGCGCTGGTGTGTCGCCGAGATGGAGCGCCGTTACAAACTGATGGCGGCGCTTGGCGTGCGCAACCTGGCCGGCTTCAACAAGAAGGTGCGCGAAGGCAAGAGCAGCGGTCAGCCGGTGCTGGATCCGTTGTTTCGACCCGAAGACGGCGCCGCGCCGCCGGCACTGGAGACATTGCCGTTCATCGTCGTGATGATCGACGAGTTTGCCGACATGATGATGATCGTCGGCAAGAAGGTCGAGGAGCTGATCGCGCGCCTGGCGCAGAAGGCGCGTGCCGCCGGCATTCATTTGATCCTGGCGACTCAGCGCCCCAGCGTCGATGTCATCACCGGCCTGATCAAGGCCAATGTGCCGACCCGGATTGCCTTCCAGGTATCGAGCAAGATCGACTCGCGGACGATTCTCGACCAGGGCGGAGCGGAGACCCTGCTCGGACGCGGCGACATGCTGTATCAGCCGCCAGGCACGGCGACGCCCGAGCGCGTACACGGGGCCTGGGTCGATGATCATGAGGTGCATCGGGTCGTCGAGTTTCTGAAGCTGCGCTTCGGCGAGCCGACCTATATCGATGGCGTGCTCGAGGAAGTGCAGATGATGGACAACGGTCAGTTCGTCGGCCCGACCGGTTTGCCGGAAGAGGGTGACAGCGACGATCCCGAGTCCGACAAGCTCTACGATCAGGCGGTGCGGATCGTGATCGAGTCGCGACGGGCGTCGATCTCCGGCGTCCAGCGCCGATTGAAGATCGGCTACAACCGCGCGGCCCGTCTGATCGAGCAGATGGAGGCCTCGGGCATCGTCTCGGCGCCTTCGCACAATGGCAACCGTGAGGTGCTGGTACCGGCTCCGCCGAAGGACTAGTTCGAGAAATCTCGGCTAGTATTTCGCTACCGGATCGAATAGGGAGGAATCCGAATGCTTGCACGTTCGTTGCCGTGGCTGTTCACTGCCGCATTCGCAGTCATGGCCGTACCGGCCGCGGCCGTAACACTGGACATTTCCATCCAGGAGCTGGGTACGCGCGAAGCCGAGATCGCCGGACCATTCCGCCTGCAGGCATTGCAACGCGGGGCGGGCTTGGCGACCTGGCTGGAGTTGCGGCCGGTACAGATCTTCACCGCCGATGCCAGGCTCGTGCTCAACGATGGCGTCCACGAACAAGAGCTGCCGCCGCCCGCGGTGCGCCACTACGTCGGCAGTGAGCGCGGTCAGAGTGGCGGCATGGCCTTCGTCTCGGTGCATCCGGACGGCAGTGTCCGCGGCTGGTTGCGCAACGGTCGTGCCATCGAGGCGTTCGGGATCATACCGGGAGAGACCGCACCGGCACGCATCCGCGAGGTCGACATGAGCGCGCCCGAAGTCGCCGGCCGCCGATTCGAATGCGGCAGCGACGAGTTGCCGCCATTGCTTGGCGGTTCCCAGGCCGACGATGTCGATGCTCTGGCCACGGCATTGCGCAACCTGCGCGGCGCCCCGCAAAACTATGTCGCACGGATTGCGATCGACACCGATGCCGCGTACTACGCGCAGTTCAATGGCAATGCGGCCCATGCCGCGCAGTATGCAGCCGATCTGATCGGCGTGATCTCGGCGACCTATACCGCCGAGATCGGCACCTCATTGCAGCTGTCGTACCTGCGTCTGTGGACCGGCGGCAGCGATCCCTGGAGCGAGAGTTCATTGGGCTGCCGCCTGCGCCAGTTCGGCAAGCACTGGAACGATCAGATGAGCCATGTGCCGCGAGCACTGACGCACCTGCTCAGCGGCGGCAGTGGCGGCGGCATTGCCTGGCTCGGTACGCTGTGTCGGAGCAATCTCACGGCTTCCGCACCCAGCAGTTGCGACAGTATCAGCGGAACTTCGAACTATGGCGGCCACTACGGCGTCAGTGCCAGCATTCGTGGCACGGTGGACCCGGGCGATCCGCAGGTGGTCTGGGATCTGGTCGTCGTCGCGCACGAGCTCGGACACAATTTCAACTCGCCGCACACCCATTGCTATGCAAAC
>CAZFUH010000017.1:0-6308 GCA_964522235.1 uncultured Rhodanobacteraceae bacterium | reverse complement strand
TTTGCCAACGGCTTCCAGAGCAACTGAACCGGCCCTGCCTCGGTGGTGCCACAGACCTGAGTTTCACACCCTGTTGTGGGACGATCACCTTCGCGAACCGCGGAGGTGATCATGAACGCAGCACAGCAGATGGTGCAGGCGCTGAAGTCCGAAGGCGTCGACTACGTATTCGGACTGCCGGGCGAGGAAAACCTCGACCTGCTCGAAGCCCTGCGCGAATCCGGCATTCGCCTGATCCTGACCCGGCACGAACAGGCGGCCGGGTTCATGGCCGCGACCCATGGCCGTCTGACCGGGCGCGCCGGGGTTTGCCTGGCGACACTGGGACCCGGCGCGACCAATCTCGTCACCGCCGCCGCCTATGCCCAGCTCGGGGCGATGCCGATGCTGATGATCACCGGCCAGAAGCCGATCAAGAGCAGCAAGCAGGGCCACTTCCAGATCGTCGACGTCGTCGGGATGATGCGGCCGCTGAGCAAGTACACGCGCCAGATCGTCTCCGCCGAATCGGTACCTGCACGCGTGCGCGAGGCGTTTCGACAGGCCGAAGAGGAGCGTCCTGGCGCGGCTCATCTGGAGCTGCCCGAGGACATCGCCCGCGACCCCTGCGAGTCGGCGGTGCTGGAACCGCCATCAAGCCGCCGCCCGGTCGCCGAGGACAAGGCGATCGAGCGGGCGGTCGCGGCGATCTGCGACAGCAAGAGGCCGCTGCTGATGATCGGTGCCGGCGCCAACCGCAAGCTGACCTCGCGCATGCTACGTCGGTTCGTCGACCAGATCGGCATTCCGTTCTTCAGTACCCAGATGGGCAAGGGCGTGATCGACGAGCAGCACCCCTTGTGGCTTGGTACCGCGGCGTTGTCCGACCACGACTTCGTGCATCGCGCGATCGACCATGCCGACTGCATCGTCAACATCGGCCACGACGTGGTAGAAAAGCCGCCGTTCTTCATGCGCCATGGCCGGCGGACGATCATCCACGTGAACTTCTCCAGCGCCGAAGTCGATCCGGTCTATTTCCCGCAGATCGAGGTCGTCGGCGACATCGCGCACAGCATCTGGCGTATCGGCAAGGCACTGGAAGCGCAAGCGCATTGGGACTTCGGCTTCTTTGACCGCGTGCGCAGCGGTCTCGATGCCCATGTCGGCCGCTACGAGAACGATCCGCGCTGGCCGATACATCCAGCGCGCCTGGTCGCCCAGGTGCGTGCGGCTCTGCCCGACGACGCCATCGCCTGTCTCGACAACGGCATGTACAAGCTCTGGTTTGCGCGTCAGTACCGCGCCCGCCAGGCCAATACCCTGCTGCTCGACAACGCCCTTGCCAGCATGGGCGCCGGCCTGCCGGCGGCGATGGCGGCGAAACTGATTCACCCCGAACGCAAGGTGCTGGCGATCTGCGGCGATGGCGGCTTCATGATGAACTCGCAGGAGATCGAGACCGCGGTCCGGCTCGACCTCGACCTGACCGTAGTGGTGCTGCGCGATGACGCCTACGGCATGATTCGCTGGAAGCAGAAGGAAATGAAGCTGCCCGATTACGGCATGCGTTTCGGCAATCCGGACTTCGTCCGCTACGCGGAGAGCTACGGTGCCCGCGGCCACCGCCCGGATTCACCGGACGCGTTCGCCGACTGCCTGCGGCAGTGCATCGACAACCCCGGTGTCGACCTCATCGACGTCGCCATCGACTACTCCGACGACCACCGCATCTTCGGCCACGAGATCCGCGACCTCAGCGCCGCGCTGCTGCCGGACTAGCACCGGGCTGCACCAAGGCGGTCGGGTCGATGGCTCTCTGAGAAGGGCGACGACCGATCCCGACCGATCCGGAAGCTGGTGCAATTGCTTTTGTCAGATTGCCGTACCCAATCGTGAACAAAAGCCGGGTTTCGATGGCGTCCGTAGACGCCCCATTGACGAGGAATCGGCTATCAGAGAATGCATGAACACGACGTCATTGCGTTCGGGTCCGCGTGGCTGCTGCAGCCATCCTCATGGCGGCCTGGACGGCTGGGGCCACTGATCAATGGTGGAGATCAAGCCGGCACCTGATCGTTCAACCGCTTCGCATTCAGAGCGGATCGAGGCGATCGATCTGGCGCGTGGTGTTGCGGTGGGTCTGATGATCCTGAGCCACGGCGTCAATGGCCTGCTGGGCTTCGACCAGTTCACCGACTGGGGCATGGTGCCGGTGCACGCGATCACCAAATTCGCTTCATCGCTGTTCATCATGGTGTTCGGCATTGCCCTGGCCGTTGCTTTCGTGCCACGCGTCGGTGATCCGGACTGGCCGCAGCGGCGGCTGAAACTGCTGCTCGGCGGGGTCATCGTGCTGTTCTGGTACAAGGTGCTCACCGTCGTCGAGATGCTGCACCTGCATCCGCCCGAGGCGATCGTTGATGCCCTGCTGTTCCGGGAATTTCCGTCCTATGTCGAGATCCTGGGCTTCTATGCCATCGCCCTGTTCTGGTTGCCGTGGTTCCTGCCATTGTGGGCGCGGATGCCGGAATGGCTGCGCTGGGCCAGCCCGGTGCTGATGGCGCTGCTGGCCTGGCTGCTGCTCCGGCATTTCGACTTCTGGGGCAGCCAGACCCTGCAGGCCCTGCTGGTCGAGCACCCGGACTACTACACCTGGGGCCAGTTGTCGCGCGGCCCGCTGGTCCTGCTTGGCATGCTGATCGGCGGCCTGCTGCTGCGCTACTACGGCGAGCGGCGCAGCCGCCACGTTCTGGCGGCGACGCTGGCTGGTGCGTCGGTGCTGCTGTTCGCGCTATTCCTGCTGCTGGCTGGCGGTGATCGCAGCCAGGAGCTGCTGGCCATCGCCCAGAACGCCGGCAAGCATCCGCCGGAGCTGATGTTCATGCTCTACAGCATCGGCGGGGCGCTGATGATCCTGGCCTTGACATTCCTGGGCGGCGAACGTCTTGCAGCCTTGCTCCGGCCCATCACCGTGGTCGGCACCGGCGCCCTGCTCGCGTTCATCTTCCATATCGTCGTGATCTTCATCGGCTTCCGCATCCTGCTCGGATACTTCCAAACGATCAGCTACCACCACGCCCTGGCGCTTGCGCTTGGGGTGCTGGCGGCGACACCGGTGTGGATCGTGCTTGCGCGCTGGGTTCAGCGGCGATCCTGATGCGGTGCGTTAGCCTGCGACGCATGGTGATCCACGCGCAAATGATTTTCGCGCTCCTGCCGGCCTTCGCAATGCCACTGGCTACGGCGGGTGAGGGTGCTGTCGGGGCGCCGGACCCGGGTCTGTCCGTGCCATGGACGCAGGATCTGAACGCGCGACTGGCGCGGATCCAGGAAGACTTTCCCGGCGAACTCGGCGTCCATGTCCGCGATCTGGACAGCGGAGAATCGGTGTCGATGCGAGCCGAGGAGATCTGGTACCTGGCCTCGGGCATCAAGGTGCCGGTCGCGATCGCGGTGGTCCGCGCGATCGAGAACGGCACGCTGGCGCTGGACAGCCGGATCGTGCTCGAAGCCAGCGACTATGTCGATGGCGCCGGCAGCACCAACAGCCATCGTCCGGGAACCCCGCTGCAAGTCGACTATCTGGTCGATCAGATGCTGGTGTACAGCGACAATACCGCGACCGACATGCTGATCCGCACGGTCGGACTGGACCGGGTGCAGGCCGTGGCCCGCGAGCTGATGGTTGAATCCGATGGTGCGATCACGACCCTGGCCGACGTCCGTCGCCACCTCTATTCCGCGCTGCACGGTGATGCCTTCCAACTCAGCGGCAACGACCTGCTGGCGCTGCGCCGCTCGGCCGCGGGATCGGCGCGCATCGATCGTCTGGCGCAGCTGCTCGGCGTGTCGCGCTCGCAATTCCTGATGACCGACCTGGACAGTGCCTACGATGCCTACTACGCCTCCGGTCTCAATGCCGCGCCGCTGACGGACTATGCCCAGGTGCTGGTCGCGCTGGCCGAGGGCCGTGCGCTGGCGCCCGAAGGCACCGGCTATGTGATCGATGTCATGAGCCGCGTCGCGACTGGCGACCGTCGCATCAAGGCCGGCCTGCCGCGCGGTACCGTGTTCGCCCATAAGACCGGCACCCAGCATCGTCGTGCCTGTGACTTCGGCATCGCGCTGCGCGGTGATGCCGAGGGCGGCCGTCGCGTGATCATTGCAGCCTGCACGCGGGGTGCGGTGCCGCTGGCGCGCAGCGAACAGGCCTTGCGGGCGGTCGGCGCCGCGGTGGCCGCGTCCGGCGTCTTCGATCAGGAGCACGCCGTGCGCACGGTGGCCGGCCGATGAGACACCCCATGCGGCCGCTCGCACTCGCGATCTGCACGTTAGCAGGCCTGCTGGCCGCCTGTGACGTGCGCGAAGTGGATGTCGACCCGTCAGGCCCGGACCTGCAGCCGGCATCAACCGAAACGACGGAGGAGGCGCAGGCGGCCGAGGCCCGCGACTGGCAATCGGCAATGACAGCACGGGTCGAACACATCGACGGGGAAATGCCTGGGGAACTCGGTGTTCATATCCGCAACCTCGCCGATGGTGGGATCGTGGATCACAACACCGGTCGCGACTGGTACCTGGCGTCGACGATCAAGATTCCGGTCGCGATTGCCGTGCTGGAACAGGTCGAAGGCGGCGAACTGTCGCTGGATCAGACCCTGACCCTGCAACGCAGCGACTTTGTCGATGGTGCCGGCAGCCTGATCTGGCAGGAGCCAGGCAGCAATCACACGATCGCCGACCTGATCCGCCGCTCGGTGCGCGACAGCGACAGTGTCGCCACCGACATGCTGATCCGACTGGTCGGCGAAGATGAACTGAATCGGCGCATCCGCTCCTGGTCGGGCCGCGGAGACTTCGGCGCGGTGACGACCCTGCTGCAGGTGCGCTATGACGCGTACGGAGAACTGCATGCCGGGGTCGCGGAGCTGTCGAACATGGATCTGGTGAAGCTGCGCAATGCCGAGGCAGGCCGCGCGCGCTACGAAGCCCTGGCTGACAGCCTCGGCGTCGCGTCCGATGCACTGACGCTGGACAGTATTGATGAGGCCTTCGCCCGCTACTACCGCACGGGCCGCAACAGTGGCCGCCTGCCGGCATTCGGCGACCTGCTCGGCCAGCTTGCCGATCACAGCCTGCTCTCGGCCGAGCACAGCGAACTGCTGCTCGGCCACATGCGCAGCATCACGACCGGCGATCGCCGCATCCAGGCTGGACTGCCACCGGGCACCGGTTTCGCGCAAAAGACCGGAACCCAGCTGGCGCGAGCCTGCAACGTCGGCATCATCGAGCCAGGCAGCGCCGAGCACCCGGGCATCATCATCGCCGCCTGTGCCGAGGAGTTCGAGTCACTGGAGCAGGCCGAACAGGCGTTCCAGGCCCTGGGCGAGGCGATCGGCTCGATCCTGCTACGCTGACAAGGAATGACGATGCTCAAGGACCGCTATCCGTTCTATCTGGCCAATCGGCCGGAACAGCCCAATGCCGATCTCGAGATCACCGACAAGTACAGCGGCAAGGTCGCGACCCGGGTCGCGCTCGCCGATGCCGGTGACATCGATCGGGCCATCACCGCCGCCGAGCGTGCTGCCGAGCCGATGCGCCGGTTGCCGCCTTTTCGACGGCAGCAGGTGCTGGAGCATTGCGTACAGCAATTTCGCGAACGCAGCGACGAGCTGGCGATGGCCTTGTGCATCGAGGCCGGAAAGCCGATCAAGGATGCTCGCGGCGAAGTTGCCCGGCTGATCGATACCTTCAAGATTGCCGCCGAAGAGTCGGTGCGCATCGACGGCGAAACGGTGAACCTGGAAATCAGCGAGCGCACCGCCGGTTACCGCGGCTTTACCCGGCGGGTTCCGATCGGACCGTGCTCGTTCATTTCGCCATTCAACTTTCCGCTCAATCTCGCCGCGCACAAGGTTGCGCCGGCGATTGCCGCCGGTTGCCCGTTCGTGCTCAAGCCGGCCAGCCGGACGCCGATCGGTGCCCTGATCATCGCCGAGGTGCTGGCGCAGACCGATCTGCCCGAAGGTGCATTCTCGGTGCTGCCGTGCCGGCGCGACGGAGCCGAGCTGTTCACCAGCGACGAGCGCTTCAAGCTGTTGTCATTCACCGGTTCGCCCGAGGTTGGCTGGGACCTGAAGGCGCGGGCCGGCAAGAAGAAGGTGGTGCTCGAACTGGGCGGCAATGCCGCGTGCATCGTCGACGGCGATCAGGGCGGACGCCTGGATCACGTCGTCGAGCGTCTGGTCTTCGGCGCCTATTACCAGTCCGGCCAGAGCTGCATCAGTGTTCAGCGCATCCTGGTCCATGCCGATCTGTACCAG